>JAIEKC010000704.1:0-10218 GCA_029064505.1 Acetatifactor sp. | reverse complement strand
ACTTTGGCGCCGGCGAGGAAGGTAACGCAGCGGAAGCCCCAGTCAACGACGGCCTTGCAGCTCTTATCCTTTGCGGAAGGATTGGATTTCCCCAGGATCCATTCCGCCAGCAGGACCGGGATGGACAGGATCAGGAATGAAAATAAATATAATGCGACCAGAATCAGACGAAGCATAGTGTGAATCCCTTCTTTAATTTAGTTTTGGCTTTTTATTTACAGGTTTGTCCGGTGAAACAGATTCTTTAGAAATTCCCTGTATTTAGTAAGTATTTTAGCATAAAATAAATCCCGTGTACATAGAATACAGCAAAACAGGAAGAGGTTTGAAAAACATGAGGAGGATTATCTTATGTATTTTAGCTGTGGCAGCGGCTGCCATGGTTTCGGGATGTACCTTTTTGAGCGAGGAGAGGATCAAGCTCCGGGATCTTGATTTTACGGTACTCAGCGAGGAGAAGATACCTGAGGAGCTAAAGACGATCATTGAGGAAAAGAAGAAGGAGCCTTTCCAGATTACATATACGGATAAAGAGTTTCTCTATATCTGTACCGGGTACGGTGAGCAGGCCACGGGGGGCTACAGTATCGCCGTAAACGAGCTGTATCTGACTGACACGGCCATCTATGTCAGCACAAGCCTGTTAGGGCCCGAGAGTGCGGATAAGAGTAACCAGACTCCCACATATCCCTGTATTGTCATCAAGACGGAATACCTTGACCAGACGGTAATATTTGAATAATGCCTAAAAAAGAGTGGACATTATATTCCGTTTAGAGTAAAATATACAAAAAAGGGAGAGTACAAATGAGCGACAATTCAAATTTTAACAATCAAAATTATCAGAATGGTGCGTACGGTCAGGGCCCCGCACAGGAAGAGAAGGGGATGTCCATAGCTTCCATGGTGCTTGGAATCGTGGGATTTGTAGCATGGTGTCTGCCCATCGTGGGATATCCGGTGACGATCGTGGGCATTATACTGGGAGCCAAAGGAATGAAGAAGGGCGGCAGGGGAATGGCTATTGCCGGTATTATCATGTGTTCCATAACACTGGTTCTGACCCTCATCAATTCCGTTTTGGGCGCTATGCTGCAGGTGGCGAATCTGTTTTAATGTATGGGGTAACAGTTCAGACAGCCCTTCCCGCGAAGTCAATAATTGCAATGTGTCCTTTGGACATATTTCCATGTGATTTCGCGAGACTTGCGAGGAACCTGCTTCCAAATGAGCAAAATGCGGATGCACAGGTGGAATTTTTTCAAGGAATGCGACAGTAACGCCGCATTCCTTTTTTGAGAAACAGACTTCCGGAATTCCTGCCGCAAAGGCAGATGCAGAGGAGAGTTCGGGAGTCCGCGGAAAGAAGCACAAAAAGCTGTAAGGAGGCGTCTATGCTGCTGATACGGAACGGATATATGATCGACCCAAAGTCCGGCAGGGAGGGAAATTATGATGTCCTGATTGACGGGGATAACATTGCGAAGATCGGCAGGCAGCTGACCTGTCCGGTCCCCCGGTGCCAGGTGATCGATGCGGAGGGGCTTCTGGTGGCACCGGGACTGGTGGATGTCCATGTTCATTTCAGGGAGCCCGGCTTTACCCAAAAGGAGGATATTACCACCGGGGCTGCCGCGGCGGCAAAGGGCGGGTTTACAACGGTGGTCATGATGGCTAATACGAACCCCGCGGTGGACACCACAGAGGTACTGCGTCAGGTATTGGACAGAGGAAGGGAAACGGGAATCCGTGTGCTGTCCTGTGCCAATGTGACCATGGGAATGAAAGGGCGGGAACTGACGCCTATGAAGGAGCTGGCGGAGGCGGGAGCCGCAGGCTTTACGGATGACGGTATTCCTCTGTTGGATGCGGAAATTGTACGCAGCGCCATGAAGACGGCTGCGGAGCTGGACATGCCTGTGAGCTTTCACGAGGAAAATCCGGAATTCATCGACAATAACGGCATTAACCGCGGCAGGGCAAGTGAGTATTTCGGTATCGGCGGTTCCCCCAGGGAAGCGGAAATCGATCTGATCGCAAGAGATCTGGAGCTGGCGCTGGAGACGGGTGCATGCATCAACATTCAGCATATCAGCACAAAGGAAGGCGTCGAACTGGTCCGTCAGGCAAAGAAGAGGGGCTCCAACATTCATGCGGAGGCGACGCCCCATCACTTTACCCTGACGGAGGAGGCGGTGATCCGATATGGAACGTTGGCGAAGATGAATCCTCCTCTGCGGGAGGAGGAGGACAGGCAGGAGATCATCCGGGGACTGGCGGACGGTACCATTGACATAATAGCCACAGATCACGCGCCTCACACCGCGGAGGAAAAGGCAAAGCCCATCACCGGGGCCCCCAGCGGGATCATCGGTCTGGAGACGTCACTGGCGCTGGGCATCACACAGCTGGTAGATGGGGGATATCTCACCATGAGACAGCTGCTCCGGCTCATGAGCACCAATCCCGCCTCCATGTATCATCTGAATGCGGGGTATCTGGAGGAGGGCGGTCCCGCGGATGTGGTCCTGATCGACACCGCCGCAGAGTGGGTTCCGGAAAAGTACGCGTCCAAGGCGTCCAACACCCCTTTCACCGGCTGGAACTTAAAGGGCAGGGTGGTCAGAACGATCTGTGGCGGTAAGACTGTCTGGCATGACTGATGCGGCAGTCCCGCAGACTTTTCGGCGGCAGCGGATGAACAGCAGAGTCATTACCGTGAGCAAGGTACAGATAAAGTCAGTTATACGCAATCCCTGAGAAACGGAGGTTTACTATGAAACAGAAGCAGACGGCAACAGTTCTGGCACAGAAGGAACTTGCGCCGCAGATTTATGATATGTGGATCGGGACGGATCTGGCAGAACAGGCTAAGCCGGGGCAGTTTTTATGCATTTATCCCAGGGACAAAAGCACTCTGCTTCCCCGGCCTATCAGCATATGCGAAGTGAGAGAGGACAGAAGGGCGCTCCGTATTGTCTATCGTGTGGCAGGTCAGGGTACGGGAGAATTTTCGAAATATCAGGAGGGGGATTCCATTGATATCATGGGTACTCTCGGAAACGGCTTTCCCCTGGAGGAAGCCGAGGGGAAAAAAGTATTCCTTATGGGAGGCGGTATCGGCGTGCCTCCTGTTCTGCAGCTCGCAAAGGAGATGAAGGCAGACAGGCAGATCGTGGTGGGATACCGGGACTGCAGTACCTTCCTGAAAGACGATCTTGAGAAATACGGAAAGGTCTATATTGCCACGGAAGACGGAAGTGTGGGAACGAAGGGAAATGTGATGAATGCCATAGAGGATAACGGGCTGGAGGCGGATCTGATCTATGCCTGCGGGCCCATGCCCATGCTCCGGGCCATCAAGGCCTACGCGGCGGAGCATCATATCAGGGCATATATCTCTCTGGAGGAGCATATGGCCTGCGGCGTGGGAGCCTGCCTCGGCTGTGTGGTCAAAACAAAAGATGCGGATCATCATTCCCATGTGAACAATGCCCGGATCTGCACGGACGGACCGGTTTTTGAGGCGGATGAAGTGGAAATATGATAACTGTCCGGAGTAAGGAAAAAAGGAGAAGATCAACCTATGAATACACAGACAACGATCGCCGGTGTCACCTTTAAGAATCCCGTCATGACTGCTTCGGGAACCTTCGGCTCCGGAATGGAATACGCGGAATTTGTCGACTTGAATCAGCTGGGCGCGGTGGTCACAAAAGGGGTGGCGAATGTGCCCTGGCCGGGAAATCCTACCCCCAGAGTAGCGGAAGTCTATGGAGGGATGCTGAATGCCATCGGTCTGCAGAATCCCGGTATTGACGTGCTGATGGAGAGAGACATTCCTTTTCTGAAGAAATATGACACAGGGATCATAGTCAACGTCTGCGGCAAGACGGTGGAAGATTACGTGGAGGTAGTGGAGCGTCTGGGGGAGGAACCGGCAGTGGATATGCTGGAGATCAATGTGTCCTGCCCCAATGTAAAGGAGGGAGCCATTGCCTTTGGGCAGAAAGCGGATGCGCTGTTCCACATCACACAGGAGATCAAGAAGCATGCCAGACAGCCCGTCATCATGAAGCTCAGCCCCAATGTCACTGATATTACAGAGATGGCCAGAGCTGCGGAGGCGGCGGGAGCGGATGCGCTGTCCCTGATCAACACTATCACAGGTATGAAGATTGACATTCACAGAAGAAAATTTGCTCTTGCCAACAAGACGGGGGGGATGAGCGGTCCTGCCATCAAGCCTGTGGCAGTGCGCATGGTATACCAGACGGCTCAGGCGGTAAAGATCCCCATCATCGGCATGGGAGGGATTGCCTCCGCGGAAGACGCCATTGAGTTCATCCTGGCGGGGGCCAGCGCGGTCAGCATCGGCGCCATGAATTTTGTGAATCCTTATACCACGGTGGAAGTAGTGCGCGGGATTGAAGAGTACATGGAGCGGTATCGTGTGGAAAAGCTCACCGACCTGATCGGGGCGGTCAGCGCGTGAGAAGAATGTCACAGTAAACCTGCAAGGCGGCACACCACCTTGCGGGTTTGGTTCACAGCTGTCTTGCAAAACCGATGCGGTTTTGACTGCGCGGTTTCCGCCGGCACCGCTTGACAATCAGTTACATAGCCCGCTATGCGCCTGATTGTCAAATGGCACCGTCGAAGAAAGATCCTGCGAACTATCGGTAAGTTATTTTGTGACAGTTCCCAGAGCGTGTTTTCCGGAAAGTGGAAAACAGGCGGTCATATAAAGCGGAATGCCTTCATATATATACTTATACCAGTATATATATGGAGGTATTTTTAGTGGAACTGTTAAAAAGAAATATACATATGGATCGCATCAGAGCGGAAGCGGTCACTCAGATCACTCTGGAGGATGATGTAAATGTCTCAGAAAACAAGCCTGACATCACCGCCCTGAATCTGGAGAAGGGTGAAATCATCATTGAGGAGATCAAGCCCGGAACGGATGCGGTAACGGTGAGGGGGCATCTGGCATACGTCATCCTTTACCACACCTCGGAGGAGGGGAGCAGTCTGGTGGTGCTGGAAGGAAGTCTGCCGCTGGAGGAAAAGATACATTTGCAGGGAGCGGTACCTTCCGACACGGTAACGCTGGATTGTGATGTGGAAGATCTGACAGTGAACATGATCAATTCGCGAAAGCTGAATGTTCAGTCCCTGGTGACTCTGACGGCAAAGGTGGAGGAGCTGTATGATGAGGAGGCTCCCATTGCGGTTCATGGGGATGAGACCGTGGAGTACCGCAGGATGCCTCTGGAGATCGCTCAGATCGCAATCTGCAAAAACGATATTTTCCGACTGAAGGACGAGGTGATGCTGCCCTCCAACTATCCCAATATTTTCCAGATCTTATGGAATAATATCACCCTGACGGATGTGGAATTTAAAGTGATGGAGGAAAAGCTGACTGTTTCGGGAGATGTGCGTCTGTTCATATTATATGAGGGAGAGGGAGAGGACCATCCCATCCGCTCCTTTGAGACGACTCTTCCCTTCAGTGGTGTGCTGGAATGCCATGGATGCAAGGAAGGGATGCTGCCGGATATCCGTTACCGCCTGGGGCAGCAGGAGCTTTCCGTTCGTCCGGATTTTGACGGGGAGGAGCGCAGCATTGGCCTGGAGCTTGTTATGGATATTACGATCCGGATCTACGAGGAAGAAAAGCTTGAGATCATTTCGGACATTTATGGTGTCTCAAAGGAAATCGGCACAGTGACTCATCAGACCAGTCTCCGCAGACTTCTCTCCAAGGTGACGGGAAAGACGAAAGTGACAGAGCATGTCCATGTGTCGGGAGGCACGGTTCTGCAGCTTCTCCACAGCGAAGGGACAGCGATCCTGGAACAACAGGAAACAGTGGAGAACGGTATCCTACTGAAGGGCGCCCTGTCCATCAAAGTAATGTATATTACCGGAGAAGACGAATCCCCCTATGGCTGCACACAGGCACAGATACCTTACAGTTATACCTTGGAAGTGCCCGACATCGCACCGGAGGACATGGGAAAGATCCACGCCGAGGTGGAACAGCTTCAGGTGACAATGCTGGACGGAGAGGAGATGGATGTAAAAGCGGTTTTGAGCTTTGCGACGACGGTATTTAAGAGTATGCCCATGAATCTGATCAGCGAAATCACCGTTTCCGATCTGGATATGAACCGCATGAGTAATCTGCCCGGAATGGTGGTCTATATGGTGAAAGAAGGAGACAATCTGTGGAATATCGGCAAGCAATATTATGTGCCGGTGGATAACCTTCGGGTGATGAATGAGCTGGAAAGTGATGATATAAGACCCGGCCAGAAGCTTCTGATCGTAAAGGGAGCATGACGGAGAAATTTATAGATTGATCTTTCGCAGGGCATTGTGCCGGATGCCGTGTTTTAAGCCGGCCAGGGCTGGCGGGGCATCTTTGCCATGCTGCCGGGATCGGGACAGACAGGGAATTTGGATAAGAAAAGGCGCCGTCCACAGGACAGCGCCTTAAAATGTACTGATAACTCAGATTTTGTCGGGATATATCTCCCTGTAACAGCTTCTTATTCAGTGATACCTGCCTCAGCAGCCAGCTTGTCGAACTTCTCCAAAACAGCATCGTAAGTTCTCTGTGAAATGTCGGGAAGCTGACCTCCCCATTTCGCCTCAGCCTGCTTATAACCCTTCTGGAAAGCGGCTCTCATCTCCTCGATCTTATCGGGATCTCCGCCGGTCAAAGCGGTTGCGAAACTGATGATCCTGTCGGAAGTCTGGTTTACACCCCAATAGCCGTCCTCTGCAATATCCTTCTGAGCCTGCAGTTTGGTAGCGGGATCCACGGTGTAATCACCCTTGCTCAGGAAGGACCAGATGTCGTTGGCCTGGCCATAAGCATTGGTCTGACCGGAAATCATCTTCTCAACCAGAGAGCGGAGCTGTGATGTGCGGGCCTCCGCATCAGCCTTTAACTTGTTGATCAGATTGGTATCGGGCTTATAGGTCTTCTTGACGGAAGACGTTGTGGTCTCCTTTGAAGGCTCGTATACAACACCGGTATCTGTAGAAGTGTTTTCTTTTGCAGATGTGGTCTTGGTGTTCTCTGCGTTGGCAGAAGAAGCATAAGTGTAGGCATTCGCCTGTGTCTGTGTAACTCCGTTTACACTCATAATATACCTCTTTTCTGGCGAGCGTCGCCGCGTTCTACCCATTTCTGGGCGCATCATCCGTGATTGTATTATTTGTATCGGATAATTTAGGGAAAACTTTAGGGTTGATTGACAATAATTGTAAAATTAATTATAATAAAATACAATCCATGTATACAAAATACATTGTCATACAAGCGAAATCAAATTTTGAAGCTGCAACAGGGAGGTTGGAATGAAATTTCAGATGAAAGCGTATGGTAAGATCAATCTCGGGCTGGATGTGGTCGGCAGGCTGCCGAACGGTTACCATGAGGTAAAGATGGTGATGCAGACAGTGGGAATCTATGATGAACTGACCTTTGAGAGGGCGGAGAGCGGAATTGAGATCACAACCGATTCGGCGGAGCTGCCCACGGATGAAAGTAATCTCATATATAAGGCGGCAAAGCTGATGAAGGAAAAATATCACATCCGGGAAGGCATTCGTATTCATCTGCAAAAAAATATTCCCGTAGCGGCGGGAATGGCAGGCGGAAGTACGGATGCCGCGGCGACAATGAAGGGGATAAGCCGCATGTTCGGACTGGATATCGGTCTGTTGGAGCTGATGAACATGGGGGTGGATATCGGAGCGGATGTACCGTACTGTGTCATAGGCGGAACAGCGCTTGCAGAAGGCATCGGGGAAAAGCTGACACCTCTGGAGCCGGCGCCGGAGTGCTATGTGCTGGTGGCAAAGCCCGATATCAATGTTTCTACGAAATACGTATATGAACATCTGGATCTGGAAGGGATAGAGACGCATCCGGACATTGACGGCATGGTGGAGGCTATCGGTATGGGAAGCCTGCAGGGCATTCTGGACCGTATGGGAAATGTGCTGGAGACGGTGACAATACCGGCATATCCGGTGATACAGGAGCTCAAACAGCGGATGAAGGAACTGGGGGCGGTGAACAGTCTGATGAGCGGCAGCGGGCCTACGGTGTTCGGTATTTTTCTGGAAAGGCGGGCAGCCCAGATGGCATTGGACCGGCTGGAACAGGAACAGCTGGCGAAGCAGATCTTTGTTACCACTTTTTGTTAGGAACTGTTAAGAAATAACTTTCTGAACAGTTCTTTGGTTGAGAAAGCGAGGAAGCATGCAGGACAATTTACAGGTAAACATGAATGAGTTTCTGCCTCTCAGAGACGTGGTGTTCAATACACTGCGTCAGGCGATCCTGACAGGTGAGCTGAAACCCGGCGAGCGTCTTATGGAGATTCATCTTGCCAATAAGCTCGGTGTCAGCAGAACACCTATCCGCGAGGCTATCCGCAAGCTGGAGCTGGAGGGACTGGTCACTATGATACCCAGACGCGGAGCGGAGGTGGCACAGATCACGGAAAAGAGCATGAATGATGTGCTGGAGGTACGTCGGGCCATGGATGCCCTCTGTGTGGAGCTTGCCTGTGACCGGATCACACCGGAGGAGCTGGAACAGCTGAAGGAGGCCTGCGACGGTTTTGAAGCTGCGGTGAAGACGAAAGATGTGAAGAAGATCGCACAGGCGGATGTGGCGCTGCACGATATTATTGTCCGTGCCACCGGGAACCGGAGGCTGATCCAGCTGGTAAATAATCTGTCGGAACAGATGTACCGTTATCGATTTGAATATATAAAGGATAGCAGCCAGCATGCGAGGCTGGTGGAGGAACACAGGATCATTTATCAGAGTATTGTACAAAAGGATAAGGAGACGGCATCCCAGGCGGCAAAAACGCATATAGATAATCAGGAGAGATCCATTATCCGCCAGATCCGTCTGGATCGGCAGAAATTATAATCATATGGTTTATTTCTGCAAATAATGTCAATACTTCCATTTATAAAAAACGGTCTTCCGGAATCCTGTCCATATCGGTATTTGAGAGTGTTTTTCTGTTGTTTATTCTCATGCGGTAAGGCATAAAGTGATTTCGGCAGCCCAAATGGAGGTTGGCATGAAAGGAATTCGGGCGGGGATCAGGATAATTGTGTGTGTCTGTGCGGTTTTGGGATGGTGGGGAGTTCTTTATCCGGAACTGGTTCTGACCGCAGACACGTACAGGATTTGCGGCGACAGTGAATCGGGCGGACAGCATATACAGGAGGAACAGAGTCTTTCCGCAGATCAGGATATTTACTGGAATCTTTTGAAAGCAGACAGGAATGAAATCCGTTTTCGCAGCAAATTGCTTATAGAATGGAATAAATTTATGGAGGCTTTGGATGAGTCAGATCAAAACGGCGCTGCTCCGTAAGGATGCGCCAATCGGTGTCTTTGACTCCGGTGTGGGCGGGCTTACGGTGGCAAGAGAGATCATGCGCCAGATACCCAATGAGAAGATCATTTATTTCGGGGACACGGCGAGAGTTCCCTATGGCAGCAAATCAAAGGAAACGGTGACCCGTTTTTCGGAACAGATCGTGCGTTTCCTGCGCACCTTTCAGGTGAAGACCATTGTGGTGGCCTGTAATACGGCCAGCGCCTACGCGTTGGATAAGTTGGAGCACGATATTGATATCCCCATTATCGGCGTGCTGAAGCCCGGAGCCAGGGCAGCCATGGAAGCCACCGGAAACGGCAGGATCGGTGTCATTGCCACGGAAGCTACCATCGGCAGCGGAATGTACAATAAATACATAGAAGAATTGAATCCGGATGTAACGATCTATGGCAAGGCCTGTCCGCTGTTCTGTCCCCTGATAGAGGAAGGGCTTTGGGAAGATCCTGTGACGGACGAAATTGCCAGACGGTATCTGACGGAACTGATCGACATTGATATTGATACACTGATATTGGGCTGTACCCACTATCCTCTGATACGCTCCACTCTTGGCCGGATCGCAGGTGAAAAGGTGGCTTTGGTGAATCCTGCCTATGAGACGGCGAGGGAGTTAAAGGAAATGCTCGGGGATATGGGGCTGTTAAATGACGAGGAGCCGGGGCTGGGCAGTAATCGGTATCAATTTTATGTCAGCGACAAGGAGGAGAAGTTCGTGAGTTTTGCAAATTCCATCATCAAGTATGGCATCCTGTAGACAAAG
>JAIEKC010000703.1:0-2033 GCA_029064505.1 Acetatifactor sp. | reverse complement strand
CTTATTCGGAATGATCTGGATCAGTCCCTCCAGCTCCAACTGACGGAAAGCCTCCCGCACCGGAGTACGGCTGACCCCCAATTCCTCGCCGATGGCCACCTCCTTCAATTCCTCGTGCTCCTCATACTTGCCGCTTAAGATATCCTCTCTCAGTTTATGAAACACGCGTCCCCGCAGGGAGTACTTATCCGTGACTTCCTGCTTTACATCATAATTTCCCATTTCTATTTCCACGCCTTTCCCGTTCGGATCTCCCACATTTCGTGTCCTGATCTCCTTCCCCTGTCTCTGAGATCATGTCCTGATCTCCTCCCCATCACTGAGATTGTCTTTCAATTTTTTTACGCCTATTGTCCATGCTTCCCGTCATACCAGGCATTCCATGGAAAGAATGTATGCACAGTCGGAACGATCAATGAACAGAAATCCGGCGATTCTCAGCCGATCGAAATATTTTTCTCACTGCAAATACGTTCCAGACATGTCACAATCTCGTCATCCGTCAAAACAGTGACACGGCCGCCCGCATACTCTCCATCCACCCACAACTTGATCTCTTTTACAAGCTCGGAAGTCTTCTCTACCTGCTTCTCACCCTTCAACTTATAGTAGGTATTGATCCAGTGCGCAATCCCCGCAAGACCGGAAGTGTTGGAAATAGCGCAGAGTACGGGACGGTTCAGGAACTTCTCCGTATCAAAAATATTGTAGATCTCCTCATTTTTCAACAATCCGTCCGCATGGATACCCGCTCTGGTCACATTAAAATTCTTTCCCACAAAAGGTGTGCGGGGGGGAATCTGATATCCGATCTCCTTCTCATAATACTCCGCCAGTTCCGTAATGACCGTGGTATCCATTCCGTTCAGATGTCCCTTCAGCTGGGCATACTCAAATACCATCGCCTCCAGAGGCGTATTGCCTGTTCTCTCTCCTATGCCGAACAGCGAAGTATTGATACCGGAACAGCCGTAAAGCCATGCCGTAGTAGAGTTGGAAACTGCCTTATAAAAATCATTATGTCCGTGCCACTCGATCAACTCATGAGGCACGCCCGCGTGGGTATGTATCGCATAAATGATCCACTGCACACTCCGCGGAATTACCGCGCCGGGATAATTGACACCATATCCCATAGTATCGCAGGCCCGGACTTTGATGGGTATCTTATACTCGTCCATCAGCTTCATCAGTTCCAGACAGAAAGGCACGACATAACCGTAGATATCCGCTCTGGTGATATCCTCCAGATGACAGCGGGGGCTGATGCCCTCCTCCAGACACTCTCTGATGACACTCAGATAGTGATCCATAGCCTGACCTCTCGTCATCTTCAGCTTCAGGAAAATATGATAATCCGAACAGCTCACCAGAATACCGGTCTCCTTCATACCAATCTCCTTCACCAGCTTGAAATCCTCCTTGCTGGCGCGGATCCAGCTGGTCACCTCCGGAAACTCATATCCTCTCTCCATGCATTTGTAGACGGCATCCCGATCCTTCCTGCTGTACAGGAAGAACTCACTGGCACGGATCATGCCGTTAGGACCTCCCAGTCTGTGCAGATGATCAAAGATATTCACAATCTGTTCCGTAGTATAAGGCGCCCTCGACTGCTGTCCGTCACGAAAAGTGGTGTCCGTGATCCAGATATCCCTGGGCATATTATGGGGAACTATCCTGTCATTAAAAGGAATCTTGGGAATCTCGGAGTAAGGGAACATGTTGCGGAAAACATTTGGCTTTTCCACATCATCCAGAATATACATATGTTCCTCGATCTCCAACAGGTTATTTTTCTGATTCATTGACACCGGACGATTCTGAAATGTTTCACTGACTCTCATACAGTCCTTTTCCTCCTTGTAAAGCAAACCATACTGATAGGGGCATTGACTCTCGCGGCACTCGTCAACTGTCCGTACAGGCAGCGGCACAAAGTCAGCAGGCCGATTTGACTCATTGCTCAGCGAATAATATTTCCCGCGGGAATAAAAAGTGTACAGACACACATTGTACACCCCGTATTATTG
>JAIEKC010000702.1:0-1032 GCA_029064505.1 Acetatifactor sp. | reverse complement strand
CGGATTATTTTATATGACAGGTGGTCTATAGGGCTGCCTGCCGTATTTTTATCATGGCTGATTACGATTTCCCCAAAATGTTGCCAATGATTCTTTTTCGGGTTAGTTCCGATCACAGATCGATAAAAGCTTTTCGGCAAGTGCTCTTGACTTTTAGATGCATGAACTGACAAATATGACTGCGCCATGTGTTTGGTGATTTCATCACAGAAGGAATCCGTTCTTTCGGTTATAATGAAGTCATAAAAACAAGAGGAGGACCTGAATATGTCTGTTGTCAATATCAATAAAAACAATTTCCAAAATGAAGTGATGAATTCCGATAAGCCTATCCTGCTGGATTTCTGGGCGGCCTGGTGCGGTCCCTGCCGTATGGTGGGGCCTGTTATGGAGGAGATTGCCTGCGAGCGTCCTGACATCAGGGTCGGTAAGGTCAATGTGGATGAGCAGCCTGAACTGGCAAGTCAGTTTGGTATTATGAGTATCCCGACGCTTGTGGTAATGAAAAATGGAAAAGTGGCAAATCGGGCGACCGGCGCAAGACCCAAGAGTGAGATTCTTGGAATGCTGTAAGGAGGTGCAGATATGGGTCTTTTTGATTTTCTCAAGCAGCCGGATATTGATCAGGGGGTGGAGGAATACAGGACTGTTCCCGATGCTGTTTTAGTGGATGTCCGCACGGTTCAGGAATACCGGGAAGGGCATATTCCCGGAAGCAAGAACGTGCCTCTACAACAGCTTGACAAAATTTCGTCTGTTGCGAAAAAGAAAGACATCCCGCTGTTTGTATACTGCTATTCCGGTTCCCGCAGCCGACAGGCAGCCGGTATGCTCAGACGGATGGGATATACTAATGTAAACAATATCGGCGGCATAGCCGCCTACTCCGGAAAGGTGGAATAATCATATGAAAGTCGTGATCATAGGAGGAGTTGCAGGCGGAGCCACTGCCGCAGCAAGAATCAGAAGATTGGATGAGACGGTACAGATTGTCGTATTTGAGCGTTCAGGATATGTTTCCTACGCCAACTG
>JAIEKC010000701.1:0-4035 GCA_029064505.1 Acetatifactor sp. | reverse complement strand
TCACAGAATTTGTCATAAGCCCCGCCCTTCTGCGTGATCTCGTCATTGCCCGCCAGACCGTTTGCCAGCACCAGACAGGTATCGTTTGTGGAGGTATCTCCGTCAACAGAGATCATATTGTAGGAATCCACAATACTGCTGCTCAGCGCTTCCTGCAGAAGTGTCTTGCTGATCAGCGCATCCGTCGTGATATAGGCAAGCATTGTACACATATTGGGGTGTATCATGCCGGAGCCCTTGCTCATTCCTCCCACTGTCACCTTCCTGCCATCCAACTCGATCTGTACGGCGATCTCCTTATTGACGGTGTCAGTCGTCATGATCGCCCTGGACGCGGTTGTCCCGGCCTCAAGAGTATTGTCCTTTGCGGCAGCAAGCTTCCTGATGCCCTCGTTGATGCGGTCCATGGGAAGCTGCATCCCTATCACACCGGTTGACCCCACCAGCACGGAATTCTCGGGAATGCCCAACAGACCGGAAGCTGTCCGGGCCTCCTGACGGCAGTAATCCATTCCCTGCTTTCCCGTGCAGGCATTGGCGATTCCCGCATTTACAATAACCGCCTGTGCGTACGGACTGTTATCCACGATATCTTTATCCCACAGAACCGGAGCCGCCTTCACCACATTGGTTGTAAAAGTTCCCGCCACCCTGCAGGGTGCCTCACTGTAGATCAGCGCCATGTCCATTCTGTCCTTGTACTTGATATTTGCCGCCGTTCCCGCCGCATAAAATCCCTTCGCCGCCGTCACTCCGCCTTCGATCTGTTTCATCTCTCTTCTCCTCCTGTTCCATTCTATATCTTCCCGGAATCTCCATCTCTCTTTTACTGAGGCTTTGCAAAGACCGCTTTTGCCGAGCCCAACTTAGTTTTTATCTTTTTTCCGGCCTGTTCACTTTTCCAACCGCATTTCTGTCGGAAACAGAACAGCAGTCAGGCACTTCCAAGGGCGAAGACCATTGACACGACAGCATAGTCCGCATTTACAGTCCCGTCGTTCAGAAGCACACAGTACCACAGGGCCGGTCTTACCGGTTAAATGCCGTGATATTCGCCTCATTCAATATAAAGTCATAATAATTCAGATCTTCTCTCTTCGTCCATCCGATACAGTTCCAGAAAGCATTTCCCACATCGTTCTTCGTAAAAGCGATCAGACTTACCTTATTGATCTTTTCCGCTTTCAGCGCATTCATGCAGTACACTACCATTGCCTTGCCGATGCCCAGTCGTCTGTGATCCTCTCTGACACAGACGTGATACAGACAGCCTCTTCTGCCGTCATGGCCGCAAAGGATTCCTCCTACAATGGAGCCGTCCTCTCCCACTGCCACCACACTGGTGTCCGGGTTGCGCTTCAGGAAGCGCTCCACACCCTCTCTGGAATCATCTATGCTGCGGATACCGAATCCCCTGATCGTCATCCACAATGCCTTCAGGCCGTCATAATCCTCCGTTGTCATTGTCCTGATGGTATATGTCTTTGTATTCATTTCTCAGTTATGTCCTTTCAAATGATATCCTTCCGCATGTTGCCTTTCAACTGTTTCTTCCCTGCACACTTTTACGGGAAGCAGGGAATCAGCTCCAGTCCCTCGCTCTCTTTCAGCCCAAACAGCAGATTCATGTTCTGCACAGCCTGTCCCGCGGCACCCTTTACCAGATTATCCAGAGCGCCCATCATAATAATGCGGCCGGTGCGTTCGTCAATAACAAAATTGATATCCACATAATTGCTGCCCTCCACCCACTTTGTCTCGGGGCAGATACCCTTCTCCAGAACCCGGATAAACTTCTCGGAAGCATAATATTTATCATACACCGCCCTGACCTCCTCATAGGTGGGAAGCGTGCCGTCAGGCTTTCTCTTAAGCGTGGCATATTCCGTAGCCAGAATGCCTCTGTTCATGGGAACCAGATGGGGAGTAAAGTTGATCGTCACCTGACAGTTCCCCGCATAGCCCAGCTGCTCCTCGATCTCCGGGGTATGGCGGTGGCCGGCAACACCGTAAGCCTTCATATTTTCATTGACCTCACAGAACAGGTTCGGCACCTTCGCCCCTCTTCCCGCACCGGAAGTACCGGACTTGGCATCCACGATCAGCGTTTCCGCATCGATCAGCCCTTCCTTCACTAAGGGATAGGCGGTCAGTATGGAACAGGTGGTATAACATCCCGGATTGGCCACCAAGCGGGTTTTCTCCGTGATCTTTTCCCTGTTGATCTCACACAGGCCATACACGGCTTCCGGAATGAACTGTGGCGACTTATGCTCTATGCCGTACCATTTCTCATAGACAGCCACATCCTTAATGCGATAATCCGCAGACAGATCCACCACCTTTACTTTGGAGAGAATCTCCTCCGTCAAGACCCCTGCCAGAAATCCCTGGGGCGTGGCAGTGAAAATGACATCCACCTGTTCTGCCAGTTCCGACAGATTATCGTCTTTACAAATATCCTCCACGATCCGGAACATATTTTGATATACTTCACTGTATTTCCTGTCTATGTAGCTTCTGGAGCCATACCATACGATCTGTGCCTCTCTGTGATTCGCCAGCAGACGCACAAGTTCTCCTCCCGCATAACCGGTAGCTCCGATAATTCCTGCTTTTATCATCATTTCCTCCATTCTGAAGCATTGCGCACAAGAGCCCCTGCTTTCACAACAGGTCTCTCTCATACAGTTTCTCCCGAAATCTGTTCTCTTCCTGCCAAATAGTGTCTTTTGTTATCATACCACTTTTTGTGTAAATGTCTACTGTATTTTTATCTTTATGCAATATTTTTTATAAAATATGAATATTTATTCATTTTATACTGCATAAATATGCTTTTTCTGCATTTTTATTCACCCTTGTCAACTTTGCCCGAATGTCCTCCCATGAAATAATCGGATCCTGAAATATTCCGCAGCAGTTCAGGCATGCAACAATTCACAGAATACGCGTGGGTGTCTGCACACCAAGCGCAATCTGTAAATTGCCGCATGAGCGTAGCGCCCTCACATGAAGCCAAATAGCGGCATACCAGTGAAACTTCCCCCGCAGGATCACGCAAATATTCCGTCTGCTGCGATCATCAGCACTGTTCCCGCCACGATCAGCATCAATCCCCAAAAAGCCTTCTTTGATAATTTTTCATGAAAGACAAGGTAAGAAAACGCTATCGTCACCAGAATACTCAGCTTATCGACAGGCACCACCACACTGGCAGGCCCCTCCTGAAGCGCCCTGTAATAGCACAGCCAGGATCCCCCTGTGGCAAGTCCTGACAGACAGATGAAAAGAAGTTCCCGACCCGGGATCTCTTTGACCGTGTGCTGCTTTTTCGTAACAAATACCACCACCCATGCCATCACAAGAACCACTGCGGTGCGAATTGCCGTACCCAGATTGGAATTCAGACCGCTGATCCCGACTTTTCCCAATATAGAGGTGAGACTGGCAAAGACAGCGGACAGACAGGCGTAAAGGAACCATGATCTCCTGCCGTACAACGGTTCGGGGCGAATGTCTTTTTGCATTGCATTGACTCTTCCCGGCTTCGCGACGGATTCTCTTTGGCCTGCGCTGACTCTTCCCGGCTCCGCACAGCCACCCTTCTCCCTGTGGGCTGCCTTCTTCTGTATCATCAGATAAGTTCCCACACCGATCAGAATCACACTGCCTGCCTTTAACAGGCTGACACTCTCATGAAGGAACAGAAAAGCAAGAATGATTGTCAAAACAGTGCCGGATTTATCAATCGGTACGACCTTGTTCACATCCCCTGTCTGGAGAGCCCTGAAATAGCACAGCCACGACGCCCCTGTGGCAAGTCCTGACAGGATCAGAAAAAGCCATGTCCGTCCTTCTACCGTGACAATCTCTCCCTGCGCTCCCACCAGAAATACCATGATCCATGAAAAGATCAGCACTACAATGGTGCGGACCGCCGTAGCCACATTGGAATCCGTCTCCTTAATGCCGCACTTGGCAAGGATGGAAGTCACACCTGCGAACAGTGCGGACCCAAACGCGTATATGATC
>JAIEKC010000700.1:0-7316 GCA_029064505.1 Acetatifactor sp. | reverse complement strand
ATTCCCCCTCTTTCCGGATACATTTTAACCGCAATGTCTGATTCTGCATCCTGAGATTCCCAGAGGCTATTTCCACAACTCCGAAACCGCTCCTGCTCTCCCTGACATTACACGGCCGGATCTTGTTTCATTTTTACAAGATATTCTGTCGTCCCCTCCTCATAAGTTCTTTCTCCCGTCAAAAGGAATCCATTCCTCTGATAAAAGGAAACCGCACGGGTATTCTTCTCCAATGCCCACAGGTGATCCGCGTGAAATTCCTTCACTGCATATTCTATCAGTGCACTTCCCACCCCCTGACTTTGAAAAAAAGGATCCACATATAATTTGCAGATTTCCGTATCCTTTCTTTGCAGAAAGCCCCTGATCAGACCATCATCATATACATACAGATTTTTTATGATCTCATCGTTCTTAAAATATTGATCCGCCAGCGGGACCACCTGCAACTCGCCAAAGGAAAATGTCTCATCCTTAAATATGGGGAAATAGTTTACCCTGTTGTTAAACACAAATATTTCAGCAACTCTTGACAGATCATCCGGCCCGGCTTTTCGTATCTTCATTTTTTCCTGCATTCTGCCACACTCCGACTAACATGTTCATTTCATATAAAACTGAATCTTCTTTACACACTTTCCACCGCTGCTCTCTCAGCCGCCAGTGCGCTCTTGTACTTCTCAATATATGCGTCAAAGCCTGCCACGTCCTCCGCCCCGGGCGCAATGGTGGTGCCGCTCTGGCCCGCAAATATTTTATCGCTCAGGTAATCCGCCAGTTCCTCGCCTTCCGCTTTCTCAGCCATGTAACATGCCAGCACCGCCATGCCCCAGGCGCCGCCTTCGCTTGCGGTATCCATTACCGTCACAGGCGCATTCATAGCTGCTGCCATCAGCTGCTGCCCTACCACAGGTGTCTTGAACAGTCCGCCGTGCCCCATCAGGGAATCCACCTTTACCTGTTCCTCTTTCAGCAGGATGTCGTTGCCGATCTTCAACGTAGCCATGGCGCTGTAAAGATTGCTTCTCATAAAGTTGGCCAGCGTAAACTTCGCGTCGGGAGTACGGACGAACAAAGGTCTGCCCTCGTTCAGGCCCGTCACCGGCTCCCCGGAAAAATAATTATAGGAAATCAAGCCGCCGCAGTCCGTGTCCGCTTTCAGCGCCTCTTTGTAAAGTGTTCCGTATAGCTCATTCATATCCGTCTTCATACCAAAAGTATCCGCAAACTGCTTAAAAAGTCCCACCCAGGCATTGAGATCAGAGGTACAGTTGTTGCAATGCACCATGGCCACGGGGCTGCCGTCAGGCGTGGTCACCATATCGATCTCTTCATGAACCTTTGACAGCGCCTTCTCCGTTACCACCATAGAGAAGATGGAAGTACCTGCGGAAATATTACCGGTGCGCACCCTGACCGCATTGGTGGCCGTCATGCCGGTTCCCGCATCCCCCTCGGGAGGACACATGGGAATGCCCGCCTGCAAAGTTCCCGTGGGATCCAGCAGCTTTGCGCCCTCTGCTGTCAGAGTACCTGCTGCCTCTCCTGCCCTCAGCACCCCGGGCAGAATGTCCTTCAGCTTCCAGTTAAAGCCGTTGGGAGCCACCAACCGGTCGAACTGCTCCAGCATCTTCTCATCATAACCGCATCGTTCAGAATCAATGGGAAACATACCGGAAGCCTCACCCACGCCCAACACCTTCTCGCCGGACAGCTTCCAGTGAATGTAGCCGGCCAGTGTGGTAAAATAAGCAATATTCTTCACATGAGGCTCTTCATTTATGACAGCCTGATACAGATGGGCAATACTCCATCTCTGGGGAATATTGAAGTCGAACACGGACACCAGTTTCTTACAGGCTTCCTCCGTCATGGTATTCCTCCAGGTGCGGAAAGGAACCAGAAGCTCCCCTGCCCCGTCGAAAGCCATATAGCCGTGCATCATCCCCGAAAAACCCAATGCCCCGAGCCTGGTCAGCTTTACGCCGTACTTTTCCTGTACATCCTCCGCAAGGCTTTTATAGCATCCCTGCAGACCGCTCCAGATATCCTCCAGACTGTAGGTCCAGATATTATTCTCCAGGCGGTTCTCCCAGTCATGTGTACCCATGGCAATGGGCGCGTGAGTCTCGTCTACCAGTACCGCCTTGATCCTGGTAGAACCGAATTCGATCCCAAGCACTGCCCTGCCCGCTTCGATTGCTTTCTTTGCTGTTTCACTCATTGATCCGATCCCCTTTCATGTCGCCTCTGTGTGACGACCCAAATTCAGCGAAAACGCTGTGTTGCCGAAATTCATCTCACACTATTATCCTATCAATTCCAAAGAAATTCGTCAATCATTAAGGAAGACTTCCATTTTAAATGTCACATGCTATAATAGATTGAGAAGAAAGAAAGAACAGGATCTACGTATATGAAAAAGTCTGGCAGAAAAACCATCGATCTATTTATGTTTATGGGACAGTCCAATATGGCGGGACGGGGCATTTCCACGGGCGCTTATCCTGAGACAGTCCCAAGGCTGACAGAAAATGCCGGCTATGAATACCGCGCCGTTTCCTCACCTGACACATTGCATATACTTTCCGAACCTTTCGGGTGCAGTGAAAACAGACAGGGCGGGATTGATGACGGACATATGAAAACAGGTTCTATGGTCACGGCTTTTGTAAATGAATATTATAAAAATACCGGCGTGGCCGTAGTGGGAGTTTCGGCCTCAAAGGGCGGCAGCCGGATCTCGCAGTGGCAGCCGGGCGGAATATATTTAACAGATGCCGTGCAGCGTTTAAAGGACGCCGTAAGCTTTCTTGAGCGAAACGAATATACTATACGTCACAGATACATGCTCTGGTGCCAGGGTGAATCGGACGGGGATATTTCAAAGCCGCCGGAAGAATACCGCAGGGATTTTGAATGTATGCTCAGGGAAATGTTGGAAAACGGTATCGAGAAGTGTTTTATGATCAGGATCGGTAATTATAACGGCAATGAAAATTACAATTACACTGAGATCATTCACATACAGGACGAGATAGCGAAAAGCAACCGGAATGTTGTTATGGTCTCAACAAAGTTCGCAGAAATGAAAGAGCGTGGTTTGATGAAAGACGCATTTCATTATTTTCAGAAGGCGTATAATGAAATCGGCGCAGAAGCGGGTTTCAACACCGCCTCATATGTGCGCAGCCTGTCGGAAATGCCGTAACAGTTCAAACACGCCCTTGAGCGCGCCTGAACTGTTATGAGAGTATTACCGGCCGGACAGATACTCATAGTCCCGGATTTTCCCGCATATATTAAATCAATCTCAAAATTCCGGCGGTGAAACCACTTGAAACACAGAAATCCACTTTCAGCAAAGCAGCTGGCACTGGCGATAAGCGTTTTCCTTACCTTCTCTGCCGTTACTGCGTTCTTATTTACCTATAAACAGGATGAAAAGCGCTTTATCCATATTACCTCCTCTCTGTTTGTGGAGGAAATGAGATCCAACACGCTGAATATGCATTATACCCTGGCATACCCGGAAAATTACGGTATATACGATTATGAGCCGGTCCTTGCCTGCTATGACAGCACGGACTCCATGCAAGATCATGCCGCCATGGAGAATACCGTCAATGCACTGAGATCCATACATACGGAGAATCTTTCCGATACGGACGCCTGGCTCTGCACACTGCTTACCCGCTCTCTGGAAAATTCTCTGGCCATGGCAGATTACCCTTATTATAATGAACCCCTGGCTCCCAATTCGGGAATGCAGTCCCAGCTTCCCATCCTGCTGGCAGAGTATGCGTTCCGTTCCAAACGGGATATTACAGACTATCTCGCCCTTCTGGATCAGACAGACGAATACTTTGCCTCTCTTCTTGCCTTCGAACAGGAGAAGGCCGCCGCAGGTCTGATCATGCCTGCCTCTTCCCTGCAGGAAGTGCGAAAGCAATGTGACACTATTGTCACAAAATCCGATCTGGAAAATGGCACACACTTTCTGCAGACCACCTTTGAGGAGCGTTTAACACCTCTCATCCAGTCGGGAATCATTACCCGGGACGAAGCAGATTCCTACATTGCCCAAAATGACCGCCTGCTGAAGACGGTCCTGCTGCCCGCCTACATTGCCCTGGGCGACGGACTGATCCTGCTGGAGGATGACGCCGTTCCCCTGTCGGGCCTGGGCAGCACAGAAGCAGGAAAGGAATATTATCAGTACCTGTTGATCTCGGAAACAGGCTCTTACCGCTCCGTGGAAGAGATACAGCTGCTTCTGGTGAACAAATTCAAGGAAGAATATGAGGCAATACATAATCTCGTGACCGCCTATCCCGACTATTTTGCAGACAATGGGGACAGCTCCCAGGCGGATTTTCCCTACACTGATGCCGCAGGGATGCTGGCAGACCTGCAGAAGAGGATGCAGGGGCAGTTTCCCCCTGTCTCCGGTGAGCCCACAGTTGTTACCGTGAGACCCGTGTCCCCCAGTCTGGAAAAGTACACGGCGCCTGCCTTTTATATTACCTCTCCGAGGGATGATTCCACCCAGAACACGATCCACATTAACACCAGTAAGACCCCCAAAGGTCTGGAGCTATATACCACACTGGCTCATGAGGGTTATCCCGGTCATCTCTACCAGACAGTTTACAATAATCGGAACGCTCTGGAGCAGAAAGAGCGTCCTGCAAGAGAATTATTATGGTACGGCGGCTACCTGGAGGGCTGGGCGCTGTATGTGGAATTTATCTCCTATGACTATGTCTCCGAACTGATGCAGGAGCAGGGGCGCAGCGCCGATGCTGTTATGACGGAAGTGGAAAAGCACAACCGCAGTATGCAGCTGTGCCTGTATTCCATGCTGGATATCATGATCCATTATGAGGGCGCCTCTTATAACCAGATCGCAGAGGTTCTGGAAGGCTTCGGTATCACCAACAGCAACTCCATCCGCGCGGTGTATGCCTACATTGCACAGGAACCCTGCAACTATCTGAAATATTATCTGGGGTACCTGGAAATCCTGTCCCTCCAGGAGCAGGCCAAAAAGCTCTGGGGAGACGAATACTCCGAATACCGATTCCACTGTTTCTATCTGGACTGCGGCCCCAGCGATTTCCTGTCACTGCGGGAGCGGCTGGAAGAAGTCCGCGAATAGTGTGATCAGAAATTTTCATCCAGATAAAGCTGTACCCTGTTTTGTATGATCTCCACACATTGTTCCACCGTTTTGTCCCCGGCGAAGAAAGCCTGTGTCTCCTCATCGATGATCCTGGAAATTTCTCCGCTCTCAGTGTACTGCTGCACATATAAATGCGCCATTACTTCCCGAAGTTTTTCCACGGTCTCCTCGGAAGTATAGTCATCCGCCATTTTATGGACGGCATCGTAGGGCCTGGTCAGGTATGCTTCGAATGCGTCCTTCCGCACCGGAAACCCTCCGAATTCACTTCCGTACCAGTTCTGCTCTTCCTCCGACAGCACGAATTCCAGAAATGCCCATGCGCCGTCCTTGTTGGGGGAATTGCTGTAAATGGAAAACTGCATCATGGGATTTAAAAGGAAACACAGTTCTCCGTCCCGGGTGGGAAATCCCACATCCCATGCCTTATCCTTATACTGTGTATACATCCTGCTGTAATCGTAAGGACTATAATAATGGTTATACGTGAGCAAATACTCCCTGTTCAGGAATTTCCGGGTTTCCTCGTCACTGTAAAAAACCCGCTGAACTTCCTGATTCTCCGGATAGGACAGACTCCTGATATTTTCCAGCAGATGTATGAATTCCGGCGAATCATAATGACATTCCCTCTTTTCCCAATCAATATATGTGCCCATGGTATGGGACAGAAGTGCCCATACCGCTCTGGGACTATAGACATTCAGGAGCTTGGAATCCGGATAATCCCCGACCAGCTGAAAGAGCTGATCGTAAGTCCAGCCGTCTCTGGGAACCGTCTCCGCAGTGGTGCCAAGGGAATTGACGGAAAAGCTCACCATCATGCTGGTCAGTTTCCCGTCGCTCTCGCAGGCCTCCAGGACAACTTCCATGAGATCGTCCTCTCCCACCACATCGCTCTCCTTTATATAAGGTCTTAAATCTTCCAGAAGCCCCTTTTCCTCCAGCATGTCCTTATCGATCCACCCCAGTTCCAGCATATCCGCCATTTCTGACGGGTTAAAGAGCAGGTCATTGGTAAAGGCATCTATGTCTTCATAGCTCTTTATGACCACCTCATACTCCATATTGGACCGGTTAAAGCTTCGCACCAGCTGTCCCAGCCGTATGGTTGATACATATGCCATGCCAATGGTTATCGTCTGCCTTTCCGGTACATATCCCCTGTCCAGATATCCGATGCTGACAATCTCCGGTTCATCTCCTCCGGACCGGAACGGATTGTAGGAAAAAGCTTCCAGAACCGGTGATATCTCCGGAATGATTCCTAATTGCGCCACACCTTCCGTGGATCCTGTCAGCGGTTCCGTATATCCGCCCAGATTTTCCACGGGAAATCCCTGCTCCAGGAGACGGATCTCCAGAATATTGCTGCCATTCACCCCCATACTCTGCCAGTCGAGCAGTTTTGTACATTCACCTGTGTCATAATCATAGGACCAGAGCCCGTTTTCCATGGATATCAGAATGCCAAGGTCATGACCGCTCAGGACGGTTCCGTTTTCCGTGTGGCTCTGCCGGGCGGCCGACAGATCCCTGTTTTCTTCGTTCCCAAGCCTGCCTGTGGCAAAGTCCACTTTCTGGAACAGGTAATTCATACCGCTGCCGCTCCAATCCTGTTGGACAAAGAACATTCCCTGCTCTCCGGCATTTATCATCCCCCCCTGGGTTACTCCTATGATATCATTCCCTATATAGCTGCCATCCGCATCAAAAAAGTAACCCTGGCCGTCGTAGTCGGTAAGTAGAATATTGCCTTTTCCGTCCGTGTACATATCGGAGAAAAATCCGAAAGAATCTGTGGCCTGCTGCAGGTCTTTGTCTTCGATCACCCGGAGATATATTTCCTGAAAATCGCTGTCCGTCTTCCGCAGATAAAGTGTGCCTGTACCGTCCTCTTCCCTCTTTCGCTCTAAAACATAGAAAAAGCCATCCTCTCCCAGAACAAATTCCAGTATGGAGCAGTCCTCCGAGATTCCGGTATAGACCGCTTCCGGTGCTCCCGTGCCGTCCAGATTTACCTGATAAAGAGTCCCTGTGGACATATCCCGCTCTTTATCCCATACCGAATCCAGATAGATCAAATCATCTCCCTGACATTCATAGTTGTTCAGGCTGTTCAGATCAAATC
>JAIEKC010000070.1:0-1725 GCA_029064505.1 Acetatifactor sp. | reverse complement strand
GTTTGGAGCAGGGAAAGCTGACTCCTGAAAAGCAGGATGATTCCCTCAGCTGCCACGCGCCTCTGATCGACAAGGGCATGGGAAGAATAGACTTTACCAGAAGTGCTTTGGAACTGGACAGACTGATCCGGGGACTGACGCCGTGGCCGGGTACTTTTACTAGCTGCCACGGCAGGCAACTGAAAATATGGAGGGCGGAGGCTGTCAACAGAACTGCCACAGATGAATCCGGGAGAGCGGAGGCTGATATCGGAATTGCTGCAGATGTATCCGGGGATGTGGAGGCTGTCGATGAAGCTTGCGCGGATGTATCCGGAAGCCAAGCGTCTGACAGAGATCTCACAGGCATTTGCGGGAAGAAAGGAGCTGTTCCGGGAGAGATCCTGCGGGTAGACAGGGATTCTGTCACTGTGGCTGCGGGAGACGGGATATTGAAGATCTACGAATTGCAGCTGGAGGGAAAGAAGCGTATGACCGCCCATGATTTCCTTTTGGGGGTGAAGCTGCAGCCGGGTGAAGTGCTGGGGGCGCAAGTTTCATCCTGAGCTGAGTGCAGCAGAGCTGCGGCATGGGAGTCCGGGTGGATTTCTGTAAGCAAGGTCGCTGACAGCGGTACCGGTCAGACAGATGCGGAACAAATTGCAACAGGCGGCGGTCGGATGAAAGAAAGAGGAGAAGGCCTATGAGATATGGTTATTACGGATTTTACTGGGATCCTACTTATTTTTTAGTCATCATCGGTATGCTACTCTGTCTGGGGGCCAGTGCGCTGGTCAACAGTACCATGAGTAAATACGGCAGAGTGCGTAACATGAGCGGAATGACGGGAGCGGATGCGGCGAGACGCATTCTGAACAACGAGGGACTGTACAATGTGCAGATAGAATGTCTGCGCTCGGATAAGGGAGACCATTACGATCCCCGCACGAATACCGTGAGATTATCCCAACAAAATTACAATGGTGCTTCTGTCACTGCGGTGAGTGTGGCGGCTCACGAGTGCGGGCATGCCATTCAGCATGCGAAAGGCTACGCGCCCCTGAATATCCGAAGCGCTCTGGTGCCGGTAGTGAATATTGCAGGGAATCTGGGAATGCCTGTTATTCTGATCGGTGTGCTTCTGAGCTGGAATTATACGCTGATCCAGATCGGTATATGGGCATTTGCGCTTGCGGTATTGTTCCAGCTGGTCACCCTGCCCGTGGAGTTCAACGCGTCCGCCCGTGCGGTGGCGAAGATTGAGCAGTACGGACTTCTGACCACGCAGGAGAACACAGGCTGTAAAAAGGTTTTGACGGCAGCGGCGCTGACCTATGTGGCGGCAGCCGCATCTTCCATTCTGCAATTGTTAAGACTGGTCATGTTGTTTGGCGGTGGACGCAGAAGGGATGATTGACATTGCTCCGTCCCCGTTCAGCCGTCGGAAAGGCATGGACCTTGGGGCCGCGTGGAAATGTCCGACGGGAAGCCTTTTCGGTCTGACAGGGACGTGTCGATCGTATGGACTCCGGTCCGTATGGTGAATTTCCAATGCATATGCGGAGGAATTTCGCAGGAAAATTCGGTATCTCACATAGGAAAATGCCTGAAAGTACGGCATTTTTCATCCAAATCTCATGGGGGTTAGAAGTGGCGGATAATATCAGGGAAATCGTTTTGGATACACTGCTGACTTTGGAGAAAGGCGAAGAGTATTCCCATCGCCTTATCCGGGCAGTTCTGGAT
>JAIEKC010000007.1:0-2901 GCA_029064505.1 Acetatifactor sp. | reverse complement strand
CATTCATTCAAATTCCCTCCATTCAATTGCTTCCTGAAACACTTCTTACTGCCTGTTCCAGTCTCCGCTCCTCAGTCTCCGTACTCATAGGGAGTTTCGGAGGCTTTCGTTTTGAAGATGCTTTCATTCTGAGACTGTTTTTGATTCCGGTTCTTTCATATGTGCAGGGAGTTTTCTTCTGCCACGCCACAGGACAATATGCTTGCCACCGTACACATAACAAAACCCCATGCACAATTCCTCGTGCATGGGGCGAAATGATCCGCGGTACCACCCTGCTTCCGCCTTCCGTATGATATCGGATGTGCGGCTCTCATTTACGCGTAACGGGCGCTTTCGTCCGAAGCTAACAGCTGATCTTCCTTCCCGAAAAATGTTTACACACTCTCTTTCACAGGAAAAGCCTTCACTCCGGCAGCTCCGGTGGGAAATTCAAGGTTTCATCTGAACCTGAGGAAGCTTTCAGCCGATGACCTCCTCTCTCTGCAGGAAAATGAACCTCTACTGTGCACCATCAATGCCTTTACATTTTCAACTGCTCCCTATTTTAGCGGTTTCTTCCGGAAAAGTCAAGACCATACCGCAAAATCTGTTCCGGGCGGGTTCCCGCAAAATTGCACAAACACGCAATTTTGACTTCGCCGCGCCGTATGGTTGAACTATTACCCGGGCGGCCGCAGCTTGATCACTGTTCAGGCCAGGTTCTGCCATTTTTCGCTATGACCTGTAACAACAGTTTTGAGCAGCTCTATATCCGCCTGCATTGCATCGATCTGTGCCGATGCCGTTTCATACCACTTTGCAGCCGGAACATAGTTTTCAGCCAATAGTCGGATGTTTTTATCTGTCATATTTTCAATATGAAGTTCCATGCTTCTGACAGCATGTTTCAAATCTCTGATCTCGTTTTTCAAATCTCTGATCTCATTTTTTATCGGCTGCAGCTCAACCTGTAATGCAGACTTTAATTTTGCATCCATTAAATCCGACATTGCAAGCAACAATTCATCATTTTCCATATGTATCCTTCTTCTTGGGCTGCCTGATTTATTTTATCACATACTGATCGCAATGTCGATGCTATATTAATCATTTTCAGAAAATTTTCAACCATGAGCCCCCATCCGCTCAGAAGTGCTTCACCAACACCTTGTTCACCGGGCTGAAATAGCGGTTCATATATGCGCCGATCATAATGATATACATACAGAAGTACATCCACAGCAGCACAATGATAATGATGGACAGACTGCCGTAAATACCGTAGGAATTGCCATATGTAACATAAATGGAAAACCCCCAGGAAAAGACACTCCACACCACAGCGGCGAAAATCGCTCCCGGTATCTGCTCCTTAAACTTCATCTTTGCATCCGGAACATATGTATAGACAGCGGCAAACAGCATGGTCAGCACTGCCCATACCAGTATGAAGCGGAAATTCATGGCAAAGGACACCACCGTCTCCAGCTGGGGGATCCGATGGAGCGCCAGTTTCACCAGCTGGTCTCCAAATACCATGATGAACAGGGACAGGATCACCACCACCAGCATCACCACCGTATACAGGGACGCCACCGCCCTGACCAGAAAATAATTTCGTTTTTCCTCCACATCATTTATGGCATTCAGACCTGTCATCAGCGCCATAACTCCTTTTGCGGCAGACCATACGGTGGCAAAAAGCGCAATGGACAAAATGCCCGCCGACTTGTCATAGACATCCGCGATCAGGCTTTCCGCCAGGGGATCGATCCGGTCAGGGGTAAGATCCGTCACCGCCGTCACAAGGTTCTCCTCCGTCAGCGGTGTGTATGGAATGATCGTACAGATCATGATCAACATCGGCACCAGCGACAGAAAGAAGAAAAAGGCAATGCTGGCCGCATAAGAACTGATATTTTCCTTTTTCATATGTTCGGCGAAATCCCGCCCGATCAGAAATATTTTACTAATCACTTTCACCCTCCGTACCATAGACATTCTCAAGATGACAGCCATCATAGAAAAACAGCAGGATCTCCTGTGCACTATAACCGTATTTCGCCATCTCCCTGGCGCCGTTCTGACTCATGCCGACGCCATGACCGAAACCTCCTCCGGTCAGACTATATCCTACCACATTTCCCTTTTCTTTCACAGTCGTTATCACAAAAAAACCGCTGGGCAGCAGATTCGGGCTGGCCGACTGACTTCCGTCCTGCCTCCGTATCCTGCTTGTTCCATCGTTCAGCACATAGCGGATGTTATGCTCGGAAATGATCTTGTAAGTATGTTCCTCTGTCTCTATGATCAGTTCATCCGCCACACCGCCGCTGCCGCGCTTTTCAATATAGATATCTTTGATCACATCCAGTTCTTCGATTTCCCGGCTGACATACTCTCCGTCCACCAGTGTCAGGACCAGCCTGCTGTTGGCGTCATACCTCTTCCGCAGCACTTCCAGCATATGCTCTGTGTCCGTTTTCTCAACCTCATAAGTCCAGCGGTACCAGCTTTCCCCCGACTCAAAGTCCGTTTCATTGCTCTGACGGATAAACTCATCAAAATGATCCTCTTCCTGAAGATAACTTCCTATATCTTCCACTTCCGGGCTGCCCTCCGGATTCAATGCCTTTGCATGCAGGTAATCTATCTGTGCCGCCGCTTCCGTCTTCCAGATCGTCGCTTCCGTACCTACTCCGCAGGAGGTTGAATAATAATAGGTTCCGGCCGTGTCTCCCTGCCCGGTCAGCAGAAGCTGCCCGTATGTCTCTTTCACCGCAGTGCTGGTACTCTCCTGCTCCAGGATGTTGTTATAGACCTGAGAGGAGGTGCTGTCGTCCACAGGGGCGGCGTCCTGGGGATAGCCGGCATGTTCCATATGTCCGTCGGCATAGGTGATGGCGCAGACAGCCTGGG
>JAIEKC010000699.1:0-3746 GCA_029064505.1 Acetatifactor sp. | reverse complement strand
TTCCCGTCGTTTCTCCGCGTCGGAGCCTCCGCGCTGGCAATCCCGCCGGATCTTCTTCCGGCCACTTCAATACCGGTATATGCCGTTGCTCCCAGAATATCAGTCCGGCCGTTTTGCACGGGAATGGGCTGCAGCAGCTTCTCATCAAATCTTGTTCCCTCATCCAGAAAACTTTTGTAAGAGTAATTTTCCAGCCCATACTCCATCAGTTCCCTGGTATCGCTCCACTTATAGGTCTTATTGTTGGGCCATCCGCAGGCAAGGAGCGACACCACAAAGGTTTTGCCGTCTCTCTCCAGCGCACCCACATAACAATAGCCCGCCTTGTTGGTAAATCCGGTCTTGCCGCTGAGGGCGCCGTCCATCATGGACAGAAAGGCATTGTGATTGTTGCAGGAAAAGTCCCGCCCGTTAGCGAAAAAGCTGTAGCTTTCCGCCCGGGTGATCCGCAGGAACGCATCCTTCTGGGGGGATTCCCCGATGCAATATGCCATGATCCGGGCAAGCTCCGCCGCTGTAGTACTGTGTTCCTTCTGCACCGTACTGCCGTCCTGCAGCGTAATGGTTTCCGTGGCATCCAGGCCGTTGGGCGTGATAAACCATGTATTTTCGCAGCCCAGCTCCGCCGCCTTCGCATTCATCAGCGCCGCAAAAGCGGCCACCGCCATCCTGCTCTCTTCCGCGGTATACTCGGATACCGGTTTCTCCCGCAGTTCCTCCGGAAGATATTTCCTGCCCACATGCTCCGCAAGAGCCACTGCCGCGTCATTGTGGGATTCCAGCATCAGGGAATAGAGCAAATCTCCCACCCGGTACTCCTCCCCCTGTTTTATGTACAGCTTCACCTTGGGCATGCCCGCCGCATATGCGGAAACAGTCAGGGTTTCCTCGGGATCCGCATGCTCCAGTATCTGGATGCAGGTCATGATCTTGGTCGTACTGGCCATGGCCATGGGTGTATCCGCATTCTTCCCATACAGCACTCTTCCGGAATCCGCATCCATCAGCACCGCCGCCGCCGCATACAGGGAGATATTTCCCGCAGGATCCTCCCCGGTCTGCTCTGTTCCATACACGGTCACCGAACTGGTCAGCGCCAGAAGCAGGGCACAAAAAAAGCCCCCTATATTCTTTTTCATCCACTCTCACTTCTTTGGGATTTTTTATAATATATGAGACTGTTTCCTTGTCCTATACATCCAACTGCAGCTGAACCTCCGCCTCCGCCTGCTGTTTGAACTCTTCCACCTGTACGGGATTTAACTCCGGCAGCTCCTCCAGACTCCCCACCCCGAAACAACGCAGGAACTGCTCCGTGGTTCCGAACAGCAGAGGTCTCCCCGGCGCATCCAGCCGTCCCAGCTCCGTGATCAGATCATATTCCAGAAGCTTGTTGATGGCATGGTCACAGCTGACACCTCTGACACGCTCGATCTCAACCCTGGTGATAGGCTGCTTGTACGCAATGATGGAAAGCGTCTCCAGCACCGTGTCCGTCAGCGACATCTTCCGGGGCGCTTTGGCGATCCTGATCAGATACTCGTACATCTCCGCCTTGGTACAGAGCTGGACGGAACTGTCGAAATACGTCAGGAAAATGCCCTTATCCTCCGCTTCGTAATACTTCTCCATGTCCTTTAAAATACTTTTCGTCGTCTTTACATCTTCCTCTATCACATCGGCAAGCCTGCTGATCTCCACGGATTCCCCCATGGTGAACAGCACCGCTTCTATCACAGCCTGCGCCTTAGTCCTGTCCATATTAACCTCCATGCCGCCGTCCCGCGGCGATCCGGATCCATGGGAAAACGCCGTATCCGCGTTCTTACACCCATGCCGTAATTTCAATCTTGGGAGCATGTTGCAAAGTCTGCATCATAATTCCTATGTTGCGGTAATAATGATATCGTCAAAAATATGTTCCTGACTGATCAGGATCTTACCGGTCTTCATCAGTTCCAGAATGATCAGGAATGTAACTATGATCTCCATCCTGCTGGACTGCTTCTCCAGCAGTTTCCGGAAGCTGAACCTTCTGTGTTCTCTGGCATAGGCCTCCACATACAACATCTTTACATCCATGTCGATCTCTTCCTTCTCGATATTGCCGTACTGGCTTCGGATGGGATCGATCTTATCCTCCTGCTTCCGCACCACGGATTTAAAGATCTCATGCAGCCTGTTCAAAGTCATATCCCCCACCAGTTCCTCATAGTTGATGGGCTGCCGGTAAGCAGCCACCTCCTCCGGGAGGTTCTGTTCCCGGTACATATTTCTGGCTGCATCCACCTGACGGTCACGAAGTTCAAAGGACATAAACTTGTACATCTTGTATTCCAACAGCTTCTGCACCAGCTCTGCCCTGGGATCTTCCTCCTCCCCTTCCTCATTGACCTCCTTGGGAAGGAGCATACGGCATTTGATGTCGATCAGCGTCGCCGCCATGACCAGAAACTCGCTCATGACGTTCATATCGCTCTCTTCCATCTGCCGGATATAATCCAGATACTGCTCCGTGATTTCAACGATGGGAATATCATAAATATCCACTTTGTTCTTGTCTATCAAATGAAGCAGAAGGTCCAATGGGCCTTCGAACACTTCAAGCTTTACGGGTATTGCCATGCTCTTGCAGACACCTTTCCTGTTACTGGTCACACAGTGGACGGTAATTTGTTTTTTGCCCACCGTCCACTATTGTACCGATTTTTACCATATAATGCAAGAAAGAACATGTGTTTTACGTTTCCGCCTCCCAGTGTACTGTACCGCCTGCTATTCCCGTGTTCCACCGGATGGCGCACGGCCGGGTCTGAAATCTACAACCCAGAGTTCTCCCGGATTAAACAGTCGGAAGGGAATCGTATGTATCCCGAGCCCCCTGCTCAGCAGCATGGTCTTCCCACGCTCGTGAAAGAGACCGCCATCATACTTTGGGAAAAGCCTGATGTTGGGAGAGGCAATTCCCCTGCCCAGGAAAGGAACCCTGACGATCCCTCCATGCACATGTCCCGACAGGGTCAGGTCAGCCCCCCATTCCGCATAACAGGGAAAATAATCGGGATCGTGAGCGATCAGCACATTGTAAGCATCCGGATCAGGCTTCCCCAAAAGCTGATCCAGATAATCAGGCTCCATGAACGGTACCCGGAATCGCCTGTAATAGAACTTGTCTATCTCCGATCCGTAGATGACGATCCCATGGGATTGCAGGGAGACATGGGAATTCACCATACGCTCTATTCCAATCTCCCGCAGGGCGGCTTCATACCGCTGCGCCATATCTCCATAACTGTAGGGATACAGCTTCAAACGATGTTCGTGGTTGCCGTTCCCGTAATAGACAGGATATTCCCCTGCCAACTCCCTCAGCACATGCAGCGCCGTCTCAAAACTTTTTCCCGGCTTGGCGGTAAGCATGTCGCCTGCTATCATGATACAATCAGGACTACACGCCCTGATTGCCTCCAGAAGCCTCCTGTTTTCCTTTCCGTAACATTTATTGTGCAGATCCGCAAGCATCACTGCACGCAAAGGCTTGCGGATCCTCTCATCCGTCACTTCATGTGTCCTGACTGTGAACCGGTTGCTGTCGTACAGCATAAACCAGATACATACCATTATGATAACACACATTATGGAAACAATAACATCTATCATCGTTACTCCTATCGAACTGTATTGTCTGTCGTTACGGTCCACCCGTCATCTCTGCAGGCCGTTTTCACACATAACGTGCCCCGCCT
>JAIEKC010000698.1:0-6680 GCA_029064505.1 Acetatifactor sp. | reverse complement strand
GCTGGTGTGGCCCATGATCGCCTGCGGCGACTGTATCAATGCCTTTACCCAGGCGGCCGCCGCATTCAAACGTATTTCCTGCATCTTTGCGGAGAAGCCGGATATTGTGGACAAATACCCTGAATGGACGGAGACGGATCACCTTAAGGGAGATATACAGTTGAGAAATCTGACCTTTACATATCCTGACGGTGAATATCCCGTGCTGAAAAATATAGACCTGCATGTGAAGGCGGGTGAGATGCTGGCTATTCTGGGCAGGACCGGCAGCGGAAAATCTTCCCTTGCGGATCTGCTCATGCGTGTCTATGACTGTGAAGAGGGTATGCTGCTGATCGACGGGAAACCCATTGACGAGATCCCTCTTGCAATGCTTCATCGTGACGTGGCTTATGTGCCACAGGACAATTTTCTGTTCTCCGACACGCTGGAGGAGAATATTGCCTTCGGGCTGGAAGAGAGGGTCGGAGAGCATCCGGAACTGCGCAAGAGAATCCATCAGGCGGCAAGGCATGCCTGCATCCATGATAATATTATGGAGTTTCCTGAGAATTACGGGACTGTGGTGGGGGAAAGAGGTGTCACTCTGTCCGGAGGACAGAAGCAGCGCAGCTCTATTGCCAGAGCGCTGTTGATGAATGCGCCTGTTCTGATCCTGGATGATTCCCTCTCCGCGGTGGATACGGACACGGAGGAACAGATTCTGGAAAATCTGGTGCAGCTCCGTCAGGGCATGACCACCATACTGATCGCCCACCGCGTTTCCACCTTACAGAAAGCGGATCATATCGCAGTTCTGACAGAGGGCGAGATGACAGAATACGGTACACATGAGGAACTGCTCAAGCTTGGAGGATTTTATGCGCATATTTATGAGAAGCAGCAGTTGGAGCAGGAACTGAAGGCTATGTAAAAAGGCGGACAGTTCCGCCTGAAAGAAGTTTACATGGGTTGTTATATGGAACATGTTTGAAGCAGTTGTGCGGTTTTGTAAAGATCATTGAGATATCGGATCTCTCCTTTGAGTAATGGGGAAAGGAGTATGTTTATAACATGAGTACTTTGACAGAAGACAATTTGGAATCAGATTATAAAGGAAGCGCACTGCTTCATCTGCTTTCCTATATGAAGCCTTATACAGGCTGGGTACTTTTGAGTCTGGTGCTGGTTCTTGCCCTGACGGGCATCGATCTGTACCGGCCAACGCTGATCGGCAATGCTGTGGATACCTTTGAAGCCGAGGGCGACTACAATATTATCATGGATACGGCGGTCAGATACGGAATTGTTCTGATCCTGAGTTTTATCTTTAATATCTCCCAGACATGGATATTGCAGAAAACGGGACAGAGTATCATCCACACTGTCCGAAAGGAGCTGTATGCCCATATTCAGAGTCTGAGCAGCCGTTACTTTGACCTGACTCCTGTGGGAAAGCTGGTGACCAGAGTGACCAACGACGTGGAGGCGTTGAATGAAATGTACTCCGGTATTCTGGTCAGGCTGTTCCGCAATATTATCAAGATCATCGGACTGGCGGCAGTGATGCTGCTTATGGACTGGCGGCTGGCCCTGATCTCTTTCGGGCTGCTGCCTGTGGTGGCGGTGCTGACGGTAGTGTTCCGAAAGATTGCCAGAGAGACATACCGTTTGTCCAGAACGCGGCTGACGGATATCAATACCTTCCTTTCGGAGAACATTTCCGGTATGCGCATTATCCAGATCTTCGGGAGAGAGCAGCGTAAATTCGAGGAGTTTGACGATAAGAATCAGAAGCTGTTCAAGGCCTACTACAGGGAGATGCTTGTATTTGCCATTTTCCGTCCGCTGATCTATATACTCAGCGTCATCTCTCTGATGATCGTTCTGGGCGTGGGAAGCAGAGATGTGCTTGATCAGGTTATATCCATTGGCACATTATATATTTTCGCGCAATATATCCAGTCCTTTTTTGAACCGATCCAGGAGCTGGCGGAGCAGTTTTCCACCCTGCAGTCCTGTATTGCTTCCGCGGAAAAGATTTTCACTATCATGAACGAGGAGCCTTCCGTGAAGGAAGATGACAATCCTGTCATATTGCCGGGAATTAAGGGAAAGATAGAATTTTCCCATGTGTGGTTTGCCTATGACAACGAGAACTATGTGCTGCGGGATGTATCCTTTGTCATTGAACCGGGACAGAGTGTGGCGTTTGTAGGCGCTACAGGGGCCGGCAAGTCTTCCATCCTGAACCTGATCGGCAGATATTATGATATCCAGAAGGGAAATATCTATATTGACGGCGTGGATATCAGGAGACTGAGCAAGAAGCAGCTGCGGAGCGCTATCGGGCAGATGCAGCAGGATGTGTTTATCTTTGAGGGAAATGTGGAGAGCAATATCCGTCTCTACGATGAGGATATCACCCCGGAACAGATCAAAGAGGCGGCGGAATACGTCAATGCGTCTCACTTTATCGAAAGGCTGCCCCGGGGATATCAGGAACCGGTTTCTGAGAGAGGCGCAACCTTCTCCGCAGGGGAGAGACAGCTTTTATCTTTTGCCAGAACCCTGGCCCATAAGCCCCAGATCCTGGTAATGGATGAGGCCACTGCCAATATCGACACGGAGACGGAGCTCCTGATCCAGGAGGCGCTTCAGAAGCTGATGAAGGGCAGGACCACCATTATGGTAGCCCACCGTCTCTCCACCATCCAGCATGCCGACTGTATCATGGTCATGCACAAGGGTAAGATCAGGGAACAGGGAACGCATCAGGAGCTGCTTGCCCAGAACGGCATTTATAAGAAATTGTATGAACTGCAGATTCAACATGAAGTTTCTGCCTGAAAACAACCCGCATCTAAAAGATGCGGGTTGTCCATTTGGTGCAGTCCCAGATATCGGTGGCGAGACCGTCATAGAATTCCGGTTCATGGCATACCATCAGGATACTGCCTTTATATTCTTTCAAGGCTCTTCGCAATTCTTCCTTGGCGTCCACATCCAGATGATTGGTGGGCTCGTCCAGGAGCAGGAGATTTGTATTTCGGTTGATCAGCTTGCATAGTCTTACCTTTGCCTGTTCGCCGCCGCTCAGTACCTTTACACGGCTTTCGATATGCCTGGTGGTAAGGCCGCATTTTGCAAGTGCGGAGCGGACTTCATACTGGGTGAAGCCGGGAAACTCCTGCCAGATCTCCTCGATACAGCTGTTGTCCTTATCTCCGGACATTTCCTGCTCGAAATAGCCGATTTCCAGATAATCTCCCTGTGTCACTGTGCCCGAGAGAGGGTTGATCAGGCCCAGAATACTTTTTAACAGTGTGGTTTTGCCGATCCCGTTGGCCCCGATAAGGACAATTTTCTGCCCCCGCTCCATGGTAAGATCCAGCTTGGAGGAGAGCGGCTCGTCATAGCCGATGACCAGATCCTTTGTCTCAAAGATAATGCGTCCGGGTGTCCTGGCCTCCCGGAAACGAAATTCCGGTTTGGGTTTCTCCGCGGCAAGCTCGATGACGTCCATCTTATCCAGCTTCTTTTGCCTGGACATTGCCATGTTTCTGGTGGCTACTCTGGCTTTGTTTCTGGCCACGAAATCCTTCAGGCCGGCAATTTCCTTCTGCTGTTTATTGTAGGCGGCTTCCAGCTGAGACTTTTTCATCTCATAGGCTTCCTGAAATTTGTCATAATCTCCCACATAACGGGTCAGGGACTGGTTATCCATATGATAGATGAGATTGATGACACTGTTCAAAAAGGGAATGTCATGGCTGATCAGGATGAATGCATTTTCATAGTCGTTCAGATACCGCTTTAACCATTCAATATGTTCTGCATCCAGATAGTTGGTGGGCTCGTCCAGCAACAGGATATCCGGTTTTTCCAACAACAGTTTGCCCAGCAGGATCTTTGTCCTCTGACCGCCTGACAACTCTGTCACATCCCTGTCCAGTCCGATATCCGTCAGGCCAAGCGCCCGCGCCACTTCCTCCACCTTCGCATCGATCATATAGAAATCATGCATGGTCAGAAGGTCCTGGATCGTCCCCAGGTCTTCCATATAGACTTCCAGTTCCTCAGGGGAAGCCTCGCCCATTTTGTCACAGATCTCGTTCATCCGGGTCTCCATCCCGTACAGAAAATCGAAAGCGGAAGCCAGCGCCTGCCGGACGGTCATCCCGGCGGTCAGCACGGTATGCTGATCCAGATAGCCTACGCGGACATTTTTAGCCCATTCCACCTTACCTTCGTCAGGCTGCAGTCTGCCTGTGATGATATTCATAAAAGTTGATTTTCCCTCTCCGTTGGCGCCGATCAGTCCGATATGCTCGCCCTTTAACAGACGGAAGGACACATCATTAAAAATTGCCCGGTCGCCGAAGCCGTGAGTCAGGTGTTCCACATTTAATATGCTCATAAACAATAACCATGCCTTTCTGAAAATAACTTTTGCCGGACCGGATCTCCATGCCGAAGCGGAATGGGGACGGTCAGTTTGGCATATGGACTGTAACTATAACATATTTCAGAAAATTAAGAAAGAGTTTATGGCTTTTTTTCCCGTTTTGTCTATAATATAGTTAGAGCTTACTCAAGCCATACACACCATGATTGACTTGTGATCACAATATGGTAAACTGGGTATAATAAAGGAGAGTAAGCAATATCGACTTTGTGTTGCGAAAGGAGATCATTATGAAAAAATTTATGGCGTATTTGTGTACGGGAGTTATGGTTATGAGTCTGGCTGCCTGTGGGAACGGTGACAAGACAGGAGAGGAACAGAGCAGCGAGACGGAAAGTCGGACAGAGAGCAGTGCCGTGGCAGGAGATCAGACGGAAAGCAGTGCGGCGGGAAGTCAGACGGAGAGCAGCTCCGGAATGGGCGGACAGACAGGAAGCGGTTCGGCGGCAGGAGATTCCCCGCAAAGCGGAACTGTGGCAAACGGCCACGATTATGAGGAAGGCTGGACTGAGGAGATGGAAGGCATAAAAACAGCCATTATGGATGCAGTGGGAGACAATTATTTCCCGGATATGCCACTGATGCCTGATATGCTGGAGATGCAGTTTGGGATCACTGCGGATATGTATGACGATTATTTTGCGGAGATGCCCATGATCAGTGCAAATGTAGATACCTTGTTGATTATCAGGGCAAAAGATGATAAGGTGAAAGATGTGGAAGATGCACTCAATGCTTATCGTGATGTCCAGGTTAATGATGCACTTCAATATCCCAAGAATGTCGGCATTGTACAGGCATCCCGTGTTGAGAGCGTTGGGAATTATGTCTGCTATCTCCAGCTCGGCGGAGATGTCATGGAGATTTCGGAAAGCGGTGACGAGGCCGTGATCCTCCATTGTCAGGAGCTGAACGGGCAGGTGATGGAGATCATCAGCCGGAAGGTTTCGCATGAGTGACCGTAAGGTGATGTAAAGCATTTCGGAGATTTATGGATCAAAATGCCGTCTGCGCGGCGGAATGAGTGGGAAAATGGTTTTTAGCAGTGTGATTTTTTTATTTCGGTTTTTGCCCTTTTTCTTTTTATTATATTTTCTGATTCCCGGGAGAGGAAAGAATGTCGTCCTCTTCCTTGGGAGTCTGCTCTTTTATGCCTGGGGAGAACCGGTATATGTGCTGCTGATGCTGTTTTCCACGGTGGTGGATTATGTCAACGGGCGGCTGATCGGAAGATACCGGGGCAGAAGCCGGGCGAAAGCGTTTCTGATCAGTTCCGTGGCGATCAACCTGTTTATTCTGTGCTTTTTTAAATATGCGGATTTTCTGATCCGGTCGGTAAACGGTCTGACAGGCCTGGAACTGCCGCTTTTGAATCTGCCGCTGCCCATTGGAATCTCTTTTTATACTTTCCAGACCATGTCCTATACCATTGACGTGTACCGCAATAAGGCGAAAGTGCAGAAGAACATTCTGGACTTTGGTGTGTATGTGACAATGTTTCCCCAGCTGATCGCGGGGCCGATTGTAAAATACAGTTCCGTGGAGGATGATCTGCATAACAGGAAGACGGATATCCTGTGCGTCAGCCATGGACTGAAGCGTTTTGTCACCGGTCTGGCCAAGAAGGCGCTGCTGGCCAATACGATCGGTGAGATGTGGGCGGATATTTCCGCCATGGAATTCGGAAATTTAAGTGTCTTCACCGCATGGATGGGTGTGCTGGCCTTTGCTTTTCAGATATATTTTGACTTTTCAGGGTACTCCGATATGGCGATCGGGCTGGGGGAGATCATGGGTTTCCACTTTCCGGAAAATTTCAATTACCCCTATATTGCGTCCTCGGTAACGGAATTCTGGCGCAGATGGCATATCTCTCTGGGGAGCTGGTTTCGGGAATATGTGTATATTCCGTTGGGAGGAAACCGTAAGGGAGTGCCGAGACAGCTTCTGAACATCCTGATCGTCTGGGTCCTTACCGGCATCTGGCACGGCGCGGGCTGGAATTTCCTTTTCTGGGGACTTTGGTTCGCTCTTCTGCTGGTGCTGGAAAAGCTGTTTTTGGGGAAGGTCCTGGCCCGGCTGCCGAAAGGGATCGGAATCCTGTATAACGGGTTGGCAGTACTGTTGGGATGGGTACTTTTTGCTCTGGGGACTCCCACCGAGATCGGAGGTTATCTGGCGGCAATGTTCGGTTTCGGCAGAAAGCTGATAGACAGTCAGGGCCTCTATCTGC
>JAIEKC010000697.1:0-10124 GCA_029064505.1 Acetatifactor sp. | reverse complement strand
TATACTTGTCACATGGCAAGGCCGGGTTATTTGCCATCATCACAGCCTCCCGGTCATTGTGGTGAATGGTTCATTGGAAGTATAGTATCTGCTTTTGGTTTTCAATTTCCGGGTTCGGGTTCCCGGCATTTTTTGATTTATTTATGCGTTGATCTGTTCACTTCGCCACCGGTAATTTTTATGCCACCTTCTTTGCAGTTTTTCTATCTTTCAGTTTACTTTTTTTCCCTCAGGAGCTAAAATGTAATAAGGTATGCCGGGGATGTCCGTTTTGGTGGACAGGAGTGAAAAACGGCATAAAGTCGAAAAGGGCAATCCATAATATGAAGGAAGCGGATCGGCGCAGAATGTAAATGAAAAATGAGGAAAATGCGGACAAAATAACAGGAGAATAAATATGGCGGCGGAGGAGAATAAAATTCAGTCTCTGGCAAATCAAATACTGGCACTTGCCCATGACGATCTGTTGATGCATCTGCGTTTTTTTGATATGGCACTGGCTCAGCTAAAGAGAAAGGAACGGGCAGGGACGGGCTGTTTTGCCACAGATGGACAAACACTGTTCTATGACCCGGTGTATGTACTGAAAACCTATCAGGAAAATCCCGGATACATTACCAGAAGTTATCTTCATGTGCTGCTGCACTGTATTTTTTCCCATGGGTTTCAGTATGATAAACTGGATTCCGGAAACTGGGATCTGGCGGCGGATATCGCAGTGGAGAATGTGATCCTTGATCTGAGACTGGAGAGCGTATCCCTGGAGCAGGACACGGACGCGGTCAGGAAGCTCAGAATTTTAAGGGAAGATATCGGGCCTTTGACGGCGGAACGGATCTACAGATATTTCCGCCACAATCCTGTTACACCGGATGAAAGGCAGGAGCTTGTGAGACTGTTTGCAAGGGATGTCCACAGCCTCTGGAGATCGGCGGATTCCGGGACACAGGAGCAATTGGAGATCACGGAAGAGCAGTGGAAAAAGATCAGCGAGCGTGTAAAGGCTGACCTGAAATCCTTTACCAGAAATAAAAAGGGCGCGGAGAGTCTGGAGAAGAATCTGGAGGAGACCACAAGAGACCGCTATGATTACAGTGAGATTCTGCGCAGATTTACGGTTATGGGGGAGGATATCACGGTAAATGACGAGGAGTTTGATTATATTTACTATACCTATGGATTGGAGCACTACGGGAACCTGCCCCTGATAGAGCCTCTGGAATACAGAGAAGTAAACAAGGTAAGGGAGTTTGTCATTGCCATAGATACTTCCGCGTCATGCAGAGGCGCCATTGTGAAAGCCTTTTTGAGAAAGACTTATTCCATTTTAAAGGGCAGCGAGAATTTTTTCCATCGTGTCAATGTGCACATCATCCAGTGTGACAATCAGGTGCAGAGTGATACCAGGATCACCAATGATGAGGATTTTGATACTTTTATGCGGTACGGTAAGCTGACAGGGTTTGGCGCCACAGATTTCCGGCCGGTGTTTGAATATATTGAGAAGCTGCAGCTGCAGGGGGAATTTGAGAACCTGAAAGGACTGATTTATTTTACGGACGGCTATGGGATCTATCCCCGGAGGATGCCGGAGTATGATGTGATATTTGCGTTTCTGGACGAGGACGAGCATCGGGCGCCGGTGCCGCCGTGGAGCATGAAGGTGGTGCTGGAGGAGGATTCTTTGGAAGAAGAGGCAGAGGCGGAGTAACGGATATACAGATATGAGCAGGAACATGGCTGTCTGAATTTATTGCCGATATGGTACAAAGCCGGTGTACAGAAATTTTCGGACATGCTCTGAAAAAGGATTTTTGGCGGAATGTCTGTGTGGCATTGTCAGTCTGACCGAAAATGGGAACAGGAAGCGCCGGGGGACGGAATGTGTCCACAGACATGAGGGTAAAGTGCCGATGGGTGTGATATGTCAGCAGGCACGGGATTTTCAAATATTGATTGGTATGCGTGCCGAAGCACGCACAGGGGTGTAAATAGGATAAATAAACGCAATGACATGAATGAACGGGTGCAGGCGGGAAGGGTGGATTTAAAGATATGAACATTAAGCAGGCCAAGGAATATATTAAGAATTCCATTAATTTATATCTGAAGAAGGACGAGTTCGGCGAGTATCGTGTCTCCGTGGTGCGGCAGCGACCCATCTTCCTGCTGGGAGCGCCGGGTATCGGCAAGACGGCTATCATGGAGCAGATCGCCCAGGAGATGGGGATCGCGCTGGTGTCCTATTCCATGACGCATCATACCAGACAATCCGCGCTGGGGCTGCCTTTTATCACGCAGAAGACATACGGCGGACAGACCATGAGCGTGTCGGAATATACCATGAGTGAGATCATCGCTACTGTTTACGACACCATGGAGGCCAGCGGCATCAGGGAAGGGATTCTGTTCCTGGATGAGATCAACTGTGTGTCGGAGACACTGGCACCTTCCATGCTGCAATTCCTGCAGTATAAGGTATTCGGACGTCACAGAGTTCCCGAGGGCTGGGTCATTGTCACGGCAGGCAATCCTCCGGAGTACAATAAATCCGTCAGAGAGTTCGATGTGGTGACGCTGGATCGTCTGAAAGTCATGGAGGTGGAGCCGGATTACCGTATCTGGAAGGAATATGCGGCGGAGAAGCGGATCCACAATGCGGTGGTGAATTATCTGGACCTGAAAAAAGACCACTTCTATTGTATGGAAATGACCACTAAGGGACGCAGCTATGTGACGGCCAGGGGATGGGAGGATCTGTCGGAGATACTGGCTCTGTATGAGGAGGAAACGATCCCGGTGGATGAGACCCTGGTGGGGCAGTATCTGCGAAACGAGAAGGTGGTAAAGGAGTTTACCGCATATTATGATCTTTATAATAAATATAAGAAGGATTATCATATTGAAGATATTTTGAGCGGAAATCCTTCCGTGCAGGCCATTGCCCGTGCCAAAGAGGCACCTTTCGACGAACGGCTGTCGCTGCTTGGCATGCTGCTTGATAAAGTGCAGGCGGATATGAAGGAGATCATGGAGCAGGCCGCGTTCCTGTCCGATCTGAAAAATCCCCTGAAAAATATCGGCAGCACGGCAGAGGAAATGCAGCTCGGACAGGTGCTTGCCCTGCTGGAAAAGCAGACGGACGGACGGCGGAAGCTTCTGGAGAATCTCCAGACTGCAAACACTTTGTCTGACAGTGACAGGAAGAGACACTACAGTGTCATCCGCTTTCTGGAGGAGAGCAGGAAGGAGCTTTATACGGGAGAGGCTCAGACGGGAGCTGCCGCCTATGATTTCCTGAAAACACGATACGGCACAAAAGTGGAGAAGATGAAGCAGAAGACGGCCGGAGTGCAGCAGGAGCTTCATGCCATGTTTGCTTTTGCGGAAGAAGCTTTTGCGGCAAAGGACGGGACAGCGGGCAACGAGATGCTGATCCTGGTGACGGAGCTCACCGTGAACAGCTACAGTGCCCGGTTCATAGCCACTTTTGGCAGTCCGGATTATAAGCGGCATAACGAGGAACTGATGCTGACGGAGCGAAGGGATGATATCAGGGCGCAGATCGAGGAGCTGAAGCTGGAGTAGTGTTACGAGATACCGCGTCACCGTCATTAAGCACCTTGTATCAGGCAATTCCGGACTTCGTAAAAAGTGTATCCGATAGAGGGAGCGGTCAATTCCCCGACGGAGCCGGCGGGATTGAATTTGCCGTCTGAAAAGGGCGCAAGCGCTGACCGGGAAAGGAGCCGGAGACCGTGACCGGAGGAAGGACAGAGACGATACATGCGGGAAAAGGAATGGAAGCTTGCGGATGCAAGCCTGTATTATGAAACAGAAACAGGACAGGGGAAAGAATCTGTCCGGATCACGCGATTTCAGGGGCCGGGTTCCCGGGTGAAGGTTCCGGAGCTGATCGGGGGACTGCCGGTGACGGTCATTGACAGAAAGGCTTTCCTGAGCAAAAAGAATCTGCGGCGTATCTCGCTGCCAGACTCTGTGGAAGAGATTGGGGACTGGGCTTTCGCCTACTGTGACCATCTCACGGAGGTAATACTTCCGCATCGGGCCGTCCGCTTTGGAAAAGCAGTTTTTATGGAATGTAAGGAGTTACGGCGTATATCCGTTATTTCTGCAGAAGGGCAGCTGTCGGACAAGCCTGTTGCTGCATTTCCCGGAGAGCTTCTGGCGGCGGCTGTGACCGCAATGGATGCCGCTTATCTCCTGGACATGGAAGCGGCAGGTACAAAGGAGTGGCTGGATAAATGGGATGCCAGACTGAAAAACGTACTCCGGACTTCAGATCAGGAGGGATTTTCCAAACAGATCCTGTGCGGTGAGGAAGATTACGGCAGTACAGACCTGAACGCCTATATGAGTGGCAGACGGAAGGAAAAGGTCCGTCTTATCTTTCTGAGGCTTTTATCCGATCAAGGCTTGTCTCCTCTGCTGCGCCGGGAGCTGGAGGATTATCTGCGTGCTCATACAAAAGGGGAAAACAGTGATGAGACATGGCAGGTGATCCTGCGGGAACACGGCGATGACAGGGAATACTATCAGCTCTTTGCGGCAATATCCTGTGTGACGGAGGGGAATCTGAATGATATTCTTGCGGATATCGGCGAGGAACACCCGGAGATGAAAGCGTATTTCCTTCGTTACAGGGAAGAAGTCTTTGGGGCTGCGGATTTTTTCGCGGGGCTGGAGTTGTAGGTGGTGGGCTTATTCTGTTTATGGCAGTTCTGAGTAGGGGGACTGTGTATGGTGGATCCGGGTTATAACGCCGTTTTCTTAAGAAAGAAACCGCGGCATTGAACCATCTGGAAAAGTCTGGTATACTGTCATATAACAAAACGAAAGGTTACAGGGGAAAAACTATGGCGATGACATTGGAACAGGCAAAGGAGAAGCTGGCGCAATATGGGCAGGAACATGTGCTGAAATATTATGAGGAGCTTTCCGGACAGGAAAAGCAGGCATTGCTGGATCAGATAGAAGCCACAGATATGAGCATCCTCGACGCATGCAGGCATAAGGAGGATCTGGTTCAGAAAGGGGTCATCACTCCGCTGGCTGTAATGCGGCTGGAGGAGATCGAGGCCCACAGGGCATCCTTTGAGGCGGCCGGTATCGAGGCGATCAGAGCGGGGAAGGCAGGCGCTGTCCTGCTGGCAGGCGGTATGGGAACGCGGCTTGGTTCCGACGATCCCAAGGGAATGTATAATATCGGGCTGACCAGAGAACTCTATATCTTTGAATGCCTGGTAAATAATCTGATGGAGGTGGTGCGTCGGGCCGACACGTGGATCCATCTGTTTATCATGACCAGCGATAAGAATCATCAGTCTACCACGGCCTTTTTGAAAGCCCATGACTATTTTGGGTATAAGGAAGAATATATTCACTTTTTCCAACAGGAGATGGCGGCGGCAACAGACTATGATGGAAAGATCTGTCTGGAGGAAAAGGGAAAAATGTCCACTTCGCCCAACGGTAACGGGGGATGGTTTGTGTCCCTTCGGAATGCGGGGCTGTTAAATTTCGTTCATGAAAAGGGAATCGAGTGGCTGAATACCTTTGCGGTGGACAATGTGCTCCAGCGCATTGCCGACCCCTGCTTTATCGGCGCAACCATTATGAAAGACTGTGCGGTAGGGGCCAAGGTAGTGCGGAAAAACACACCGGACGAAAAGGTGGGCGTTATGTGTCTTGAGGACGGAAGGCCGTCTATCGTGGAGTACTATGAGCTGACGGAGGAACTGATGAACGCAAAGGATGAGAAGGGTGACCCCGCGTATTATTTCGGTGTGATCCTGAATTATCTCTTCCGTGTGTCCGATCTGGAAAAAATGGCGGGAAGCCTGCCCCTTCATATTGTGGAAAAAAAGATCTCATGCCTGGATAAGCAGGGGAATCCGGTGAAACCGGAGGAACCTAACGGTTATAAATATGAAAATCTGGTGCTGGATATGATCCATCAGCTGGACAGCTGCCTGCCCTTTGAGGTGGTTCGGGAGAAGGAGTTTGCCCCGATCAAGAATAAGACCGGTGTGGATTCCGTGGAAAGCGCCAGAGCGCTGCTTGAGAAAAACGGAGTTACTCTGTAGCTGATCGGACGAGTGATCCCAATTTATACCGCATACCGCTGAACACGCTCTAATGTAATCAAGCGATGAAACTGGTCAGAGTTATGCAGTCTGGTTTCACAGCAAGTGCAGTCGTTAAGCAGTATAAGTCACTGTTCACCCTGTGACCGATAACCGATGCGCAGTGGCCGGAAAGACAACGGCTTCACGCACGGCAGTCAAAGCGATTATTCTGATCGCTTTGGTTTGATCACGCAAAAAGCGCATTCATACCTCGCGGTGGCGACGTGTGAATAGTGGTCAATTTAACATTTCGACAGATTTATGTAACAAATATGTATTGAGATATCGGCACTTTTTCGATATGCTGATGATAACAGAAAACATTGTGTGGCACGGACAATGTATTGTGGGGCCATACGGGGTTGCTGTGAAATCCGGGATTCTGTCTGCAGAAACTGCGCCGCCCGGGCAAGGCGCATTACTTGTCTGGAAAGACGGCCGGAAGGAACAGTAACCGCACAAGATCAATATGCACGGCAGGTGCAGGAAAGAGGAAGCTATGAGGATATTGGTAACAGGCGGCGCCGGGTTTATCGGCAGCCATACGGTGGTGGAACTTCAGCAGGCGGGGTATGACGTGGCAGTGCTTGATAATTTGAGCAATTCCAGCGAGAAATCCTTACAGAGGGTAGAAGCGATTACCGGTAAGAAAGTTCCTTTTTATAAGACGGACATACTGGACAGAGAGGGCTTGGAAGAGATTTTTTCCAAGGAAGATTTTGATGCGGTCATTCATTTCGCGGGACTGAAAGCGGTGGGTGAGTCCGTACAGAAGCCCTGGGAGTACTATGAGAACAATATAGCAGGTACACTGACTCTGGTGGATGTGATGAGAAAGCATAATGTAAAGAATATCATTTTCTCTTCCAGCGCCACTGTGTACGGCAATCCCGCATTTATTCCCATTACGGAAGAGTGCCCCAAGGGACAGTGCACCAATCCTTACGGTTGGACGAAATCCATGCTGGAGCAGATTCTGTCTGATATTCAGAAGGCAGATCCTGAATGGAATGTGATCCTGCTTCGTTACTTTAATCCCATCGGCGCACATAAGAGCGGCACCATGGGAGAGAATCCCAACGGAATTCCCAATAACCTGATGCCCTATATCACACAGGTGGCAGTGGGTAAATTAAAGGAACTGGGTGTGTTTGGAAACGACTATGATACCCATGACGGAACAGGTGTCCGGGATTATATCCATGTGGTGGATCTGGCAATGGGTCATGTGAAAGCGCTGAAGAAGATTGAGGAGAAAGCGGGCCTGAAGATTTATAATCTGGGCACTGGTACAGGCTACAGCGTTCTGGATATCGTGAAGAACTTCGAGGAGGCTACCGGTGTAAAGATCCCTTATGTGATCAAGGAGCGCCGTGAGGGAGATATCGCCGCCTGTTACGCGGATGCAAGCCTGGCAAAGGAGGAACTGGGCTGGGAGGCACAGTACGGTATCAGGGAGATGTGTGCGGATTCCTGGAGATGGCAGAAGAATAATCCCAACGGGTATGAGGAGTAAGTCATAAGGGGTACACTATAGTTTCCACGGATATTCGGGCTGCAGATGACAGAATAATTAGTGATAGGTAATAAGCAGGTCAGTCGCCACAGTGTCGGTATTGTGGCGGCTGAATCTTTTTCAGGGTGGAAAGCCGGGTGGGAAGAAATGCGGGAGATCGGCAAAGATTTCAGATCGTCGGACTGTCCCGTTGTACAGAACAGTGTATTCGGGAAGCCCTATGGCAGAAAAGGAAGAGATATCATATGACCGCGGAAAGGGAGAGAGGATAAGTTATGTTTACATGGAAAGAAGCAAAACCGGAAGATCATGGGATACCGGCGGAGGCCGTGGAAAAGCTGGAGAACCTGCTGGGAAGGATGGGGGTGCGGATCCATGGTTATATGCTGATAAAAGGTGACAGCATTCTGGTAGAGAGATATTACGAGCCGTTTCACAGGGAAAGTCTGCATCGGATGTATTCTGTCACGAAAAGCTTTACGGCGCTGGCGGTGGGGCTGCTGGTGAAAAACGGGCTGGCAAAGCCGGAGGACAGGATATGCGGTTTTTTCCCGGAAATGCTTCCGGAGGAAGGCGTTCATCCGTGGTGTGAAGAGATGACCATCAGGGATATGCTGACCATGCGTACCTGTCATTCTTCCACCACCTATAAGAGGTATGACGGAGAGGACTGGACGGAGTCTTTTTTTCATGTGGAACCAGACCATGTGCCTGGAACGGTATTTTCCTATGACACCTCTTCTTCCCATGTGCTTGCCGCATTGGTGGAAAAACTGACCGGAAAGAAGATGCTGGACTATATGCGGGAGGAGATGCTGGATGAACTTGGATTTTCCAGAGAGGCATACATTCTTCCGGATCCTGTGGGGGTATCTCAGGGAGGGAGCGGTATCATGTGTACTCTGCGGGATGTGGCGGTGGTGGCACATCTGTGCAGCAGAGAAGGAATGCTGCAGGGCAGGGAGTATCTTCCCCGTGATTATGTGCGGGATGCCGTGAGATGCCAGGTGCCTACGGATTTGCAGCCGGTATTGGATGAACAGTGTGGTTATGGTTATTTCATCTGGATGCCGCGGGAAGAGGGATTTACATTCTTCGGTATGGGAGGACAGCTGGCAGTCTGCTTTCCGCAGTATGACTTCTGCTACGTCACCATGGCCGACACCATGGGAAATCCGGCGGGAGTACAGATCTTACACGACTGCTTTTACCAGTCCGTGTTCCCATACTTAAGGGATCGCGGGGGGCGGGAGGAAGCTGAAAGACCGTCCTGCCGTCATATCTCTGATGAGGAGAGGAAACTGCAGCTCCGCACGCAGGATCGATGCTATACATTCTATCCCAATGTGCTGAAATGGGAAAAGCTTTCCTTTCACTGGGAGGAGCAGAGGCTGGATTTCGTACTTCCGGAGGGAGCGTTTGCGTTTGCCTTCGGAGAGGAAGGGGGAGAGCAGCCTTTCCTGAATACGGAATATTCCTGCGAGTGCCATGGCAGGTGGAAATGGGGACATTTTATCCTGGACTGCCATGTCCTCGGAGAAGATATGGGAAGTGTGCGGATGGATTTCGCGTGGAAGGACAACCGCATGAGCGTCAGAGCCGTCTGCGCCGGGGATATGATCTCCAGGGAGATGAAGGAGCATTTTCAGGGGATGGCTTCGGCGGAATGTGAGGGAATGTCTTTCTGAGACCGCGGATCTTTTTATGTCTGTTTCAGTTCCGGTTTATCTGTTATAATGAACTTACAAATGTAAGGAAAAGAGAGGGAAATAAAATGCTTCATATTATTACTGATTCGGCAGCCGATCTGCCCCAAAGCTATATAGAGGAACATCATATTCATGTTATTCCGACACCTGTCGTAATCGACGGCACAGACTATTTGGACGGCGCAACGATCCGGACGGTAGACTTTTACAACATTCTGGATGATGTCAAACGGGATATCAAAACCTATCACATCAATCCTGCAATGTTCATGGATGCCTTTACGCCTTACGCGCAGGCCGGTGATGCGGTTATTTATCTCTGTTTTTCCACGGGGATCGCAGGCACTTATAATGCCGCCAATATTGCCCGGAGCAGCCTGTTGGAAGATTATCCTGATTTTGATCTGACGATCATTGATTCCAAATCTGCATCGATCGGATTCGGGCTGGTAGTCTCCAAGCTGGTCACTCTGTTGGAAAGAGGAGCTTCCAGAGAAGAGATCATAGAGGCGGCAGATTATTATATCTCACATATCAGGCATGTTTTTACCGTACAGACGCTTGCCTACCTGATCAAGGGCGGGCGTCTGACGAAATTTAAAGGTATCGTTGCGGAAACGCTGAGTATGAAGCCTGTGCTGATCGTGGATGAAAACGGTGCGCTGTCGGTTCTCAGAACGGTCCGGGGACGCAGGAAATCCATACATGCTCTGATAGAATACGCGGAGGAAAAGGGGGTTCATCTGGAAG
>JAIEKC010000696.1:0-3902 GCA_029064505.1 Acetatifactor sp. | reverse complement strand
CCACAGGGTTATCCGTCAGCATTACCTTACCGATTCCCGATTCCCTGATCACTTACGCAGGTAATAACAAGGTGGCGGGTGTGGTAAATGACAGGCTTGATAAGCTGTCGGCAAAGTTCACTACCATTTCAGGAGTGGCTTGTATCACTTTTACGGCGGAGCATTTTTCACCTTATGTGATTTATGTGGACACGGCGAATCTGTCCGCAGGAGGCAGTGCCGATTCAACGCCTAAGACAGGAGACGGTATCCATCCCAAGTGGTTCCTGTCCATCGGTCTGGCCTGTCTGTCCTTCGTGATGTTTATGCAGAAGGATAAGAGAAAACCGCAGAAGGCGAAAGTGAAGGTAAGAGCGAAGTAAATTGCAGAAGATCTGATAAGCGAAGCAAAAGAGCATAAAAGCTGAAAAGCGGGAACTTGAAGAGCGGAAAGCGAAAGCTTTAAGAGCGGAAAAGGGAAAGCGTATGAGAAAAAGGAAGCGTTTAAGCGGAATCCTGCTGATCATAGCAGCGCTGATTATTATGCAGCTCCCTGTATCGGAGGCAGATGCGGCATCGTCATCTGCTTCCGATTTTAAAATTGAGGGAGGTGTACTTGTTAAGTATCGCGGAACGGAGACAAATGTCTCGATTCCCGACACAGTGGAAGCCATCGGACAGGGGGCCTTTGAGGACAATACAAGGGTGGAACTGGTGGTCATTCCAAATTCGGTCAATAGGATCGATCCCTATGCATTCTGGGGTTGTGACAATCTGGATACGGTGGTTTTGGGAAAGGGACTGACAGAGGTGGGAGATTTTGCCTTTGCCGGCTGCGGTGGTCTGGAGCAGATGACCATTCCCTCCAATATCCTTTCCATTGGCACTTCGGCTTTTGCGGACTGTGTGAATCTGAGAGATATCAGTATCGCGCCGGAGACAGGGGATATCGATGTGACGGCATTTGACGGCTGCTACAGGCTGACCATTCACTGCAAGCCGGGCACGGCGGCGGATAAGTATGCCCAGGAATTTTATGAGCGCCAGAAGGAAATGCCGGAATATCAGGATGTACCGGAGTATCCCGATGGGGATGGTACAGGAGATACGGCTCCGTCTGTCCCTGACAGCAATACCCCGAGCGCACCCAGCACTACGCCGGTTCCCGGGAATGTGTTGGGCAGTACCCAGATCGTGGGCAATCATGCGGTGTTCTTTATTGATAATAAGCTGCCCGATGTCAAAAGTAACATGGAAGGTCTGCCATCTGTGGCGGACACATCAGAACCTGTGGGAAATCTCTTGCAGGCGGCGGAGGACGGTGTCTCCAAGTATACCATAGTGGATAACAGAATCATTTCAGATCAGGCATATTACCGTAACGGGGAGCTGACTGAGGCGGAAATCCCCCTGGGTATCGTGGAGCTGGGGCAGTTTTCTTTTGCCAGAAGCTCTATAACGGGAGTTACGGTGCCTGTCGGAGTCAGAGAAATTTCTTACGGTGCGTTTTATCACTGTGACAGTCTGGGAAGGGTATCTCTCCCCAGCAGTGTCATATTGGTGGAGCCAAAGGCATTTTCTTATACGCCATGGCTGGAAAATTTCCTTGGCGGAATGGCCGTAGAGGGAAATGAGAGTGGTGATGACGATTATCTGATCAGTGGCGGCGTTCTGGTGGCGTATCGTGGAACGGATTCTCAGGCAATGATCCCTGACGGTGTCAGGGTGATCGCGGCGGAGGCTTTCCGGAATCATGGGGAGCTGGAGAATGTAGTGATACCGGACAGCGTGACGGTGATCGGAGAAGGCGCTTTTGAGGATTGCGGGAATCTGACGGCATTGACTTTGGGCGGCCAGGTGCAGCAGATCAAGGACCGGGCCTTTGACGGCTGCGGATTGCAGCAGGTTACGCTTCCGGAATCTGTGCAGGAGGTAGGGATCAGAGCTCTTGGGAATGCGGAAGTAAGTTTTACCGGAGAAGCCTTTGAGATCCCCAACAGTTATGAGACTACAGCTACAAGGCTTTCCAATGAGGATTACAGGGAATTGACAGATGAGCCGGGAGAAGCGGGTGTTACCGTCGCTGGCATGGAACAGGCGTATGCGGAGCTTGACGGGGCGGCAAGGAGTTATACTCTGACGATCTCTTATCTGGAGGATATTTCCGCCTTGGAACAGGCTTGTGTCAGATCCTTTAAGACATCCGCACCGGAGAGCATGGTGGCATATGATCTGGAATTGACCGATTCCGGTGCGATTCCCATCACAAAGCTGGGACGTCAGAATCTGACGGTCATTTTGCCTGTACCGGAGAGTTTAAGCGGTATGAGACTTCAGGTGCTGACTCTGGACAGGAATGGCCAGCCGGAGCTTTTGGCAGCGGAGCGGGTGATGATGGAAGGCGTGGAGTCTGTGAGATTTCAGACGAATCATCTGTCTCCTTTCGGAATTTACAGCCTGGGTGTTGACGATTCTCAGGAGGAACTGCAGGAGCTCAGTGTGGAATTGACCAGTCAGAGCGAGGGCCCCGGTATTTCGGCGAATGGAAGTGTGGCTTCCGTCTCCAAGATGGTCATCAGCGGCATGGTGCTTATGCTGGGCGTACTGTTGATCGTACTGGGAACTGTTCAGCGCAGTCACAGGTAATGCTGCGTGGCAGATGTAGGCCGGAGTGCAGAATTTATGATGCCCATATATCCCCGGACAATGAGCCGGGCGGATTCGTCAGAGGCTCTTTGGTGAATACCGCGGGGGCTGAATGTCCCGCCGGCCTGTCCTGTATCGGATGGAAATACCGGCATGATGAGCGTTCGGAGCAGCGTTGAAACAGAATAAGGAGAATGGGAACCAATAAGGCGTCCCGGCATAAAATGTAATAAGTATATGCCGGGACGCTTATTAGTATGCAGCGAGTAAGAGAACAATTAAGAGTACCTTTCCGGAAAGAGACGGACGGAAGCGGGATAACGGTCGGAGTGTTGGATACCGGTATAGGACAGCATCCCGACCTGGCAGACAGACTGATCCGGTTTCAGGACTTTGTGGGACGCAGAGCTTTGATGTATGACGATAACGGTCACGGAACCCATGTATGCGGGATTCTCTGCGGAAGCGGTGCGGCATCCCAGGGGAAGTATATGGGGATGGCACCCGGAGTCAGGCTTGTGGTGGGTAAGGTGCTGGACGAAAAGGGAGACGGATCCACGGAGAGCATGCTCATGGGGCTGGACTGGATCCTGAGAATAAGAGAGCAGTGCAGAATCAGAATTTTAAATATATCTGTGGGGATCGGCACTCTGGAGGAGGCGGAGAAGGAGCAGCGGCTGAGAGCCATGATCGAAGCAATATGGGACTGCGGTATTCTCGTAGTCTGTGCCGCAGGAAATAAGGGGCCGGAGTCAGGCACGATCTCCGCGGTGGGCGGGAGCAGTAAGGCGGTGACGGTGGGATGCCATGACGGAAATTATGAACTGGATAATCCGGGGAGATGCGAAACTTATTCCGGCAGGGGAGTGGAGGGAATGGCATTCCGGAAACCGGACCTGGTGGCACCCGGAACGGATATTGTATCCTGCAATGTGCATTATTACAGACTTCACGGAAAATACCGAAATGCTTATATGGCCAAGAGCGGCACCTCTATGGCTACCCCTATTGTATCCGGTGCCGCGGCACTTGCCATGGAGAAATTTCCCTGGATGACCAATGAGGAATGTAAGCAGAAGCTTCAATACACTGCCACAGATCTGCATCTGCCCTGGAACCAGCAGGGCTGGGGGATGTTGAATGTGGGGAGGCTGCTTCGGAGCGATTCCTGAAATGGCTATACACTTTATGCATGGAATCTTTTTCCTTTTTTTATGATGAAAATACATTGACACACCCCGTATGATTGTATACAATAATACGGGGTGTACAATGTG
>JAIEKC010000695.1:0-12357 GCA_029064505.1 Acetatifactor sp. | reverse complement strand
ATCCGGTAAAACGGCTCAGCACATATGCCACCGGGATGCTGACGCACCACAGAAATACACTGTCAAAAAGGAAAGTCACAATGGTCTTGCCTCCGGATCTCAGCGTAAAATATGATGCATGGATAAACGCGGCAAGGGGCATACAGCCTGCCGCCACCCGCAGAAGCGCCGTGGCAAGGGTCTTCACGGAATCTGTGGTATTATACATCCGGGGGAACAGCGGTGCGATCAGGATCAGCACTCCGCCGATGGTCACACAGGAGAATACCGAGAAAGCCACCAGCTTCACATCCGTATCCTTCGCCTCCTCCATCTGCCCCGCTCCCAGAAGCTGCCCTATGATAATGGAGATGGCGCCTCCCATTGCCATATAGATCACGCTGAACAGATTGGTGATGGTGGTGGAGATATTCAGCGCAGCCACCGCATCCAGTCCCCGCATGGAGTAGCACTGGGTCAGGGATGCCATGCCTGCCGCCCAGAGGATCTCATTGATCATCAGGGGGAGTCCCTTCTTGAAAATATTCACCGTCAATTGACCGGGAATATTAAATTCCCTGTAAGCTCCCACAATAAAGGGCATACGCTGCGTATGCCTGTGAGTCCAGAATACGACGATTGCCGCCTGCACATACCGGGACACCACGGTAGCAATGGCGGCGCCCACCACCCCCAGTTCCGGCATTCCAAACTTTCCGAAGATCAGCAGATAATTCAGCACCAGATTTACACATACCGCTGTCACGCCTGCTGCCATGGGCACCTTAGTCTCGCCGCATTCCCGCAGGGTACTGGTATATATCTGTTCCACGCCAAAGGGCAGAAGTCCAAACAGCATTACCAGCAGATATTCCTTACCGTATTCCAGTGTAGCCTGCAATGCCGCGTCATTTCCCTCCCCGTGAAGGTAGAGCAGGATCAGTTGTTCCCCTCCCGCCAGAAAGAACAGGATACCCAAGATCACGATCAGCAGACAGGCGTATATCTTAAAATGAAAGGTGTGCCGCACTCCCTTATGATTCTTACACCCGTAAAACTGCGCCCCAAAGATGCCGACACCGGAAATAGCGCCAAAAATCGCCAGATTAAACACCAGCATCAACTGATTGACAATGGCAATGCCGGACATCTGCTCCGTTCCCACGCGCCCTACCATAATATTGTCCAGCAGACCCACAAAGTTAGTGATACCGTTCTGGATCATCATGGGGACCGCCACTCCCAGAACCATTTTATAAAATGCTCTGTCCCCAAATAGCTTTTTGCGAATACTCATCTCGTTTCACCTTTCCACTTATCTCTCAACATATGGCAGGAGCGCCGATTTCCCACATGACATGCCGTGTTTCCAAACCGCCCTGCCCCAATGCGCAATGCCACTATTCTACACCACGAAGTACCACTTTGTCTATGTATTTTCCTGCCAAAGATGCCATCCGCTCCATTTCCTGTTTCGAAAATGCCGCCATATCCCAGGCGACGGGAAGCCTATCCCCGCTGTCCCGGTAAGCCTGCAGATAGTACACCCGGCTCCCTGCCAGCAGTCTGCCGATCTCCTCAAATTCTTCTACCGAATAGATCCCCTTTACCACAGTGGTACGGAACTCGTGGGAGATACCGCTTGTAAGCAGCAACCGGATACTCTCCTTTATCCTTTCCACATCGCATTTGGGACAGCCCGTGGCTATGGCGTAATTCCCCGGTGAAGCCTTGATATCCATCGCCACATGGTCCGGAAGCCCCTCCTGCAGAAGCTCCTCCAGCACTTCCGGCCTGTAACCGTTGGTGTCAAGCTTCACCAGATATCCCAGTTCCCTGCACTTTAGGATGAATTCCCTTAAGTCCCTCTCCAGAGTGGGTTCCCCTCCGGTAATGCAGATACCCTCCAATATTCCCCGCCGTTTCCTCAAATGCGCCAGCACCTCCTCCTCCGGAATAAGGGGTTGGCTTTCCGGTTCCATCACCAGGGAACCGTTCTGGCAAAAGGGACAGCGAAAATTGCAGCCTCCCGTAAAAACGGTGGCTGCAATATGTCCCGGATAATCCAACAATGTAGTTTTCTGAAAACCATGTATCTTCATTTTTCCCGTATCCTGCCGTGCGAAAACGCCACGCAGGTCAAAGCGCCGCGCTCAGGTCGTATCCACACAATCTTAACAAGACGTCATTTTCCGGGCAGTCTCCCATACAGTTCTGCCATATCCCGCATTTTCTCTGCCAGTTCTTTCGTAAAACCGTCTTTCTTCATACGCCACTGCCAGTTACCGCCCAAAGTCGAGGGGGTATTGATCCGTGCTTCCGATCCAAGCCCCAGATAATCCTGCATGGGAATCACAGCCAGATCTGCCACACTGGCAAACGCGGCACGAATGAACTCCCACTGAATATCCCTTCCCTGACAGTTTGCAAGATTCAGATAACGGTCACACAGCGCCTTGTCCGACTTTTCCAATTCCCGATACCAGCCCAGCACAGTGTCATTGTCATGGGTACCTGTGTATACCACACAGTTGTGCTCATAATTATGGGGAAGATAATCGCTCTCCTCCCTGGAATCAAAAGCAAACTGCAGCACCTTCATTCCGGGATAACCGGACTTCTTTACCAGCTTTAACACGGATGGCGTGAGAAAGCCGAGGTCTTCCGCAATGACTTCCTTTTCACCCAGTTCCCGTTTCATTGCCGCAAACAGAGCATACCCCGGCCCCGGTTTCCATTTACCGTTCTCCGCCGTGGGCGCCCCTGCCGGAATGGCATAATATTCATCAAATGCCCGAAAATGGTCGATCCGCACCACATCATACAGACGGTAGCAGAACGCCATTCTCTTAATCCACCATTCAAAGCCCGTCTTCTTATGATACTTCCAGTCATACAGGGGATTGCCCCAGAGCTGCCCGGTGGCCGAAAAAGAATCCGGGGGACATCCCGCCACGGCAATCGGCTTACATTCCCTGTCAAACTGAAACAGTTCGGGATTTGCCCAGGCGTCGGAACTGTCAAAGGCCACATAAATAGGGATGTCCCCGATGATCTGAATGCCCCGCTTATTGGCGTATGCCTTCAGCTTTTTCCACTGTGTCTGGAACATATACTGCTGGAACTGGTAAAATTCCTTTTCCCCGGCAAATTCTTCATTATATTTCTCCATGGCCCCGGGCTGACGGGTTCTGATATCCTCATCCCACTCTATCCAGCTCACATTGTCAAAGGAATCCTTCACCGCCATATACAGGGAATAATCCTCCAGCCAGAAGGCGTTTTCTTTCCGGAATCTGCAAAAGCCCTTATCTTCCGCGATCCGACTGTTCTCCCAGGCTGTTCTGAGCAGCTTGAACCGACTGTCATAGATCCTTGCGTAATCTATGGATTCCGCATCTTCGCCGAAATCATAGCCGTCACACTCCTCTTTGGTGATCCATCCCCTCCCGACCAGATCCTCCGGGTCTATGAAATAAGGATTTCCCGCAAAAGTGGAAAAGGACTGGTAAGGAGAGTCACCGTAGCCGGTAGGCCCCAGAGGCAGAATCTGCCAGCAGGACTGACCCGCCTCCTTCAATAAGTCAATAAAATGATACGCTTCTTTTGAAAAGCAGCCGATTCCATAGGCTGACGGCAGACTTGCCACCGGCAACAGTACACCACTCTTTCTCATAGTCAACCCCATTCCTTATTTCAATTTCCAGATATCTCTGTTGTATTCTTCAATCGTGCGGTCAGATGAGAAGAATCCCGCCTTGGCGATATTCACCAGCATCTTCTTCTTCCATGCGGTACGGTCTTCATAATCCGCGAACGCCTGATCCTTCACTTTAATATAATCCTCAAGGTCTAACAGTGTCATGAACCAGTCTTTGTTCAACAGTTCCCTGTGGAGACGCTCCAGATTCTCCTTATGTCCTGCAGCCATCGCCTGGGGACTCACGATAAAGTCCACAGCTTCTTTGATCACAGGGCTCTTCTCATAATAATCTCCGGATACATAATCCGCCTTTGCATAATGGGCGATCACCGTATCGCTCTTTTCCCCGAAGATATAGATATTGTCATCTCCCACCAGCTCATGGATCTCCACATTGGCGCCGTCGCTGGTGCCCAATGTGACAGCTCCGTTGAGCATGAACTTCATGTTGCCGGTTCCGGAAGCCTCCTTGGAAGCCAGGGAGATCTGCTCCGAGATGTCGCAGGCAGGGATCAGCTTCTCCGCATAGCTTACATTGTAATTCTCCACCATCACAACCTTCATATAAGGGCTTACCTGAGGATCCTTATTGATGATCTCAGACAGCACCAGGATCAGATGGATGATGTCCTGGGCGATCACATAAGCGGGGGCCGCCTTCGCGCCGAAGATAAAGGTCATGGGCCTTACAGGCTTTTTACCATTCTTGATCTCCAGATATTTGTGAATGATATACAGTGCATTCATCTGCTGGCGCTTATACTCGTGCAGGCGCTTTACCTGAATGTCAAAGATGGAATCACTGTCTACATCGACGCCTTCCTTCTCCTTCAGATAAGAAGCCAGAACAGCCTTCTTCTGCTGCTTGATCCTGTCAATGGCATCCAGAACAGCCACATCATCTGCCTTTGCCAGCAGCTTCTCAAGTTCTTTTGCGTCCTTCTTATAGCCGTCCCCGATGGTATCGGTCAGAAGCTGTGCCAGCTCCCTGTTGCAGGACAGCAGCCAGCGGCGGAAAGTGATGCCGTTGGTCTTGTTGTTAAACTTCTCGGGATAGAGCTTATAAAAATGATTCAGCTCTGTCTCCTTCAGAATATCGGTATGGATCGCAGCCACACCATTCACACTGTAACCGTAATGAATATCAATGTGAGCCATGTGTACGCGCTTCTCCGCATCAATGATCTGTACTCTGGGGTCCTTGTACTTCTTTGCCACACGGGCGCTGAGCTCCCTGATGATGGGAACCAGCTGGGGAACCACTCTTTCAATATAATCCAAAGGCCATTTCTCCAACGCTTCCGCCAGAATGGTGTGGTTGGTATAAGCACAGGTCCTGCTCACCACCTGCACCGCATCCTCTATGGTAAAGCCTTCCTCCCATGTCAGAATACGGATCAGCTCGGGAATCACCAGGGTAGGATGGGTATCATTGATCTGGATCGCCACATACTCGTCCATGCGGTACAGATCGCAGCCCTTCTCTTTCAGTTCCCTGATGATCAGCTGGGCGCCGTTGCTGACCATGAAATACTCCTGATAGATACGAAGCAGATTGCCCGCCTCATCGGAATCGTCGGGATACAGGAACAGTGTCAGATTCTTCTCAATGGCAGTCTTGTCAAAGTCAATTCCTTCCTTCACCAGTCCCTCATCCACCGAGTCTATATCAAACAGATGCAGTTTGTTGCGGCCATTGTCATAACCGATGACATCTATATCATAGAGGACGGAAGTCACTTTCCGGCTGCCAAAGGAAACGGTAAAAGATATATCAGTCTTATTCAACCATGAATTTTCCTCAATCCAGTCATTCTTCTCCGCCTTCTGCAGCCTGTCCTGAAATACCTGCCTGAACAGGCCGTAGTGATAGTTCAGGCCGATGCCGTCTCCGGGCAGTCCCAGTGTGGCAATGGAATCCAGAAAACATGCCGCCAGACGTCCCAGTCCGCCGTTGCCCAGGGAGGGTTCCGGTTCCGCCTCCTCAATGTCAGACAGCTTTCTGCCGTATTTTTCCAGTACCTGCTCCATCTCGTCATAGAGCTTCAGATTGATCAGATTATTGGACAACAATTTGCCGATCAAAAACTCCATGGAAATGTAGTATACTTTTTTACCACCGGAAATTACCGGCTTATCCGCCATCTCTTCCTTAGTCAGCTGCAGTACACAGTTGTACAGCTGTGCATCGCTGCATTCCGCAATGTTCTTCTCATACATTTTTTCGGTGAGTTCCATCAAACGTTTTTCCAGCTTCATACAATACCTCCTGATCCTTGTCCCGCTGTTTCTCCGCCGGGACCTTATTGTTCCTTCTGCTGTCAATAGCATTTGTTTTCCTATAATTTCCTATATTCTGTAGAATATCACGGGAAAACGATTTCTGCAACTTCTATTTTTATACGGCAGTGACAGATAGCAATCTGTCTGCAACAGTTCAGGCAGCCCCTCACGACATTCCCCGGCAGGGAGACTGCCGTATCTGATGTTCTGCCTTTTCAGCCTTCCTTTTCAGCCCTTGGATCACCGTGATCCTTCATTTGACGCATGATTCTTTTTGTTCTATACTATATGATAACAGGCTCTAAAGGCATCATCCAAAACGCGGCTTTACCGATGTATTTGCGAACCCCTGGGATCAGCATTTTCAGAACTTTTGATTCGATGTGCCGTGTTTTGCCAAGGCAGAATTTTCGATCTGATATACAGATTTTTACCGGATCGGAACTTTTCAATCTGATCTGCTGATTTTAACGGATCGGAACTTTCCATTTGATGTTCTGTTTTCTGTGGGTACAGAATGAACGGAGGCATTATGGCTGTCATAAAAAATATTCAGGAAAAATACATGAAGGAAGCTCTGAAGCAGGCGAAAAAGGCATATGCACTGGGAGAAGTCCCCATAGGCTGTGTCATCGTCCATCAGGGAAAAATTATCGGGCGGGGCTACAACCGCCGCAACACGGATAAAAGCACACTCTCCCATGCGGAGATCACCGCCATCAGAAAGGCCGGAAAAGTAATCGGCGACTGGCGTCTGGAGGAATGTACCCTGTATGTCACGCTGGAGCCCTGTCAGATGTGCGCCGGGGCCATCGTCCAGGCCCGGATCCCCGAGACGGTCATCGGATGCATGAACCCAAAAGCAGGCTGCGCGGGCTCCATTTTAAATATACTGGAGATGCAGGAATTCAATCATCAGGTGTCCGTCATCAGAGGCATCCTGGAACAGGAATGCAGTGAAATGTTAAAGACCTTTTTTGCGGAGTTGCGGGTACGGAACAAGGCGGAGAAGGAGGCGAGAAAACTCCTGTGACTCATTTTTTTCGCACTGTCAGTGTAGATCCGCTGCAAATCCTTTTAAAACTGCTCCATTTTCACTTGACAAACCTTCCGAAAACCGCTAAGCTTAAATAGCCGTGCATTTCGGTGTTGTGCGATAATGAAATTCGGTCTCACGCAATGGGAATCTGCGAACCGTGTCAGGTTGGGAACAAAGCAGCACTAAGCAGAACCTTCCATGTGCCGTGAGGTCACCGGGTGGAGTCGTGCGCGCCGGGATGTGCGGTTTTATATTTACAACATCGGATTTTTGCCACACTTTTTCATGCAGGCCTGCCCGGAAACCGTTACCGGCGAAGATATCAGAAAATTCGGGAAATCATCCGAAAGGAAATGTTCGTATGTCAATAAGCATGGATGCCTTCAACAGTCTCATGTCTAACTGCACCTTATGTCCCCGCCAATGTCATGCGGACCGCCTCTCGGGAGAAACGGGCTACTGTGGCCAAACAGCCGACCTGACTGCCGCCCGAGCCGCCCTTCACTATTGGGAAGAACCCTGCATCTCCGGGACCACCGGCTCCGGAGCCGTCTTTTTTTCCGGCTGCAATCTGCAATGTGTCTTCTGCCAGAACCATAATATAGCCATCGGGAAAAGCGGTAAGACCATCTCCCCGGAGCGCCTGACAGAGATTTTTTTAGATTTGCAGTCCAAAGGTGCCGCTAACATTAACCTTATCACCGGCACCCATTTCATCCCGCAGATCGCCCTTGCCCTGTCATCGGCAAAATCCAGGGGACTTACAATCCCTGTTGTATACAACACCGGCAGCTATGAGGAGACGGCTTCCCTTCGTCTGCTCCAGGGACTGGCAGACATCTACCTGCCGGACCTGAAATATTACTCCTCCGAACTTTCCATGAAATATTCCCACGCCGCCGACTATTTCCCAAAAGCTTCTGCCGCCATTGCGGAAATGTATCAACAAACAGGGAAACCCGTCATGGATCCGGAAACCGGACTGATGCGGCGGGGTATTATTGTCCGTCATCTGCTGCTTCCGGGAGAGACCGGGGATTCCAAAAAGGTTCTCCGGTATCTGCATGAGACTTATGGAAACAACATATATGTCAGTATCATGAATCAATACACTCCACTGGAGCATGTCGCGCGGATACCCGCTCTGAACCGCAGCGTTACAGAAGAGGAATACAACAGGGTGCTGGTCTTCGCAGAGCGTCTCGGCATAGAGCGGGGCTTTTATCAGGAAGGCGGAACCGCCAGTGAAAGCTTTATCCCGGAATTTGACGGAGAGGGACTATAGCTGACCGCCTTTTCTTCCATTTCAGCGACAGACTTAACACACCGCGCTCCACCCCCGCAGTCTCCGCCATGGGGTACAATATCCCGCACCCGCTGTGAAGCGCCACTCCACATAAAGCGGCTCAATGCACTATAACTGCGTCCTCATCATATAATATCCGAAATCTCCCGCCTGCGCAGGTTCCGTCCCGCACTCAAAGCTTTCAAAACCGAACATGATGGCAACCTGCTTCTCCCGCTCATAATAATTCCCGGGAACGCCTATGTAATAAAAGATCTCACCCCTCTTTTCAATCTTCGCCAGGATCAGATGATCATAGTTGTAATATCCGTGCAAAAGAAAGCTATTGTTTGCAGCCCGATATGCCTCGCCGGGCAGCAGTACGAAGTCCGCGGGACTGATGGACAGATACTCTCTCTCGTCCTGAAAAGGACGGATATGCGGATAGATTTCCCAAATCTGCTGCCATTTGTCCTCCATCAGTCTGACCGGCCTTTTTTCGCGTCCCGGGGAGTTGCCGTATGCCGATCGCTGCGTCGGTTTATCGGTTTGTCTCTCCGTCCTTCTTCCCGGTGCTGTATTTTCCATCCTGCGATTTCTTCCCTCTGTCTTTGCAGAATTTTCTGTTGTTCTTTCTTCTGTGCCTCTTCCCTCCTCCGCTTCTCCCGCAGTCATTCTCTCCCATGCCATTTCTCCTGCCGTCGTTCTCCGCATCGTTCTCTCCGATGCCATTTCTCCCGCAGCCGTTCTCTCCATTGTTCGCACTGATACTACATCCCCCGCAGCCGTTCTCTCCGCTGTTCTCTCTGGTGTCGTTTCCCCCGCAGTCATTTTCCTCACAATTCTCTCCGCAGCCGTTTCTCTTTCACCCGTCCTCCTCATTATCCTGTCCACTGCCGTCTTTCCCGCGCTTGCTCCCTCTCCGGTTCTCTCCGCCGTCTTCCACATATCCTTCTCCGCAGGTTTTGCCATTACTTTTTCCACTCTCTCCAGAGATTCTTCCACCGCCTTTATTTCATCCCAGGGGATCAGTTGAATTTCCTTGGATTTCTCCGGTCTGCGCCGTTCCTCCGCCCTTATTTGATCATGTATTTCAGGAATCTCTTCCCTTTCCTGCTTCGCGCTGTTTTCCGCGACACTGCCCCTCACTGCAGACGGCCTCTTTTCCTCCTGCCATTTACAGCAGATCTCCCTGGTACCGCTCAAGGCAATCCGGATTCCCTGAAGCTGAGAATGATCCATAACAGTATGATATGTAAATTGTCCCTGTCCTGTTTTCAGTGCAATGCGTCCAATGGAAAACTCACCGTCACCTGCCCGAAGCATAACCTCTCTCTCATAAGTATCCGTGGGATGAAGCCCTTTTACAGTGATCGCAAAAGTTATGTCCATCCCCCGTACCTCTGTCTTGATAAATCCGGCCCCGCCTGCGCGCTCTCCGTTCTCCATCAGATCAAGGTACTTTATCTTTCGCTCATAATATTTGTTTTCAACCATAAAAATACCCCCAAATATGCTTTTGACAGGTTCATTGCCTATCATAAGTATATTCAGGGGGTTGTCCTCTGATGCAATCAAACACGAACTAATTACAGTCCAAATACTTCATATAATTTACTACCATCAATGCGATTTTGAAGGTAAGGGCATCATCAAAATTCCGCAGATCCAGCCCGGTACTCTTCTGGATCTTCTCAATACGGTAGACCAGTGTATTTCTGTGTACGAACAATTGTCTTGACGTCTCCGATACATTAAGATTATTCTCGAAAAACTTATTGATAGTAGTCAATGCCTCGTCGTCCAGCTGACTGGGAATATTTCCCCCAAAGATCTCATCTACAAAGAGCTTGCACAGATTCACAGGCAGCTGATAGATCAGGCGCCCAATCCCCAATATGCTGTACGCCACTACATTTCTCTCCGCATAAAAGATCTTACCTACATCCAACGCCATCTTAGCTTCCTTATAGGATTTGGACACATCCTTCAGTTCCTGCACAACCGTTCCGAAAGCCACTCTTACATTCAACATGGCTTCCGCATTCATCATTGCCACAATAGTGTCCGCTACAGCCATCATATCTTCATGAGTACTGCCGGGCATTAGAGATTTGATCAGTATCACACTGCTTTCATCCACCGCAGTGATATAGTCACCTGACTGACTGGAAAACATTCCCTTTAACAGCTCTGTGACAATACCGTCTTTCTCCAGTCTTGCTTCTACCAGGAATACCACTCTGGGCGCTTTGGCCTCAATATGCAGTTTCTTTGCTCTGTTATAGATGTCCACCAGCAGAAGATTATCCAGTATCAGATTTTGGAAGAAATTATTCCGGTCAAATCTTTCCTTGTAGGCAATAGCCAGATTCTGGATTTCGCAGACCGCAATCTTTCCTATCATATAGGCATCCTCATCAAAGCCCTTCGACACCAGGACGTACAGAAGCTCGCTCTCATCCCATATTTTCAAAAGATGATGTGCACCGATCACCTGACTATCTGCCGGTGAATTGGCAAATCCACTAATCAAATCAGCTGTTATGTCCATCTTTTCTGCTGTAGAAGCAACTATCATACCGGCCGGATCGTAGACGCATAAATCCACCTTGGTAATTGCCTTTAATTCATCAATACTGGTCTGAATAGTCTGACTTGAAATCATGTTTCCTCCTGAAAGTATAGTATAGAAAAGGGATGCTGTCACCAGCACCCCTTTGCTTACTATTTACTAGTTTGTGATAGTCTGCTCGGTTTCCTTATCAAATACATGAATCTTATCGATGTCGAATGCAAACTTGATGGAATCACCAGGTCTTGCAGATGTACGAGGATCAACTCTTGCGGTGATCGGGAACTCATCCAGATCAAAGTACAGGTTAACCTCTGCACCAAGCAGCTCGTATACCTTAACGGTGGACTCGAATACACTTGAAGGCGCACCCTCAAGATGCTTACCGGTATCATATACATCCTCAGGACGGATACCGAAAGTAACGATCTTTCCGTCATAGCCGCCAGCGATCAGCTTCTTGGACTTTGCAGCCGGCAGAGGAATGCTGTATCCTGCGATCTCCAGATTAGCGGTATCGCCGGTAATCTTAACCTTCGCATCCAGGAAGTTCATCTGAGGAGATCCCATGAATCCTGCTACGAACAGGTTCTGAGGCTTCTCATACAGATTCTGAGGGGTATCAACCTGCTGGATAACACCGTCCTTCATAACTACGATTCTGGTACCGAGAGTCATAGCCTCTACCTGGTCATGTGTAACGTAGATGATGGTGGTGCCCAGTCTCTGATGCAGCTTGGAAATCTCAACACGCATCTGCACACGCAGTTTAGCATCCAGGTTGGAGAGAGGCTCATCCATAAGGAATACCTTAGGGCTACGAACGATTGCACGACCCATGGCAACACGCTGTCTCTGACCACCGGACAGAGCCTTGGGCTTACGATCAAGGAGGGGTGTCAGATCCAGGATCTTTGCAGCTTCCTTAACCATCTTATCGATCTGATCCTTGGGAACTTTTCTCAGCTTCAGACCGAATGCCATATTGTCATATACGGACATATGAGGATACAGAGCGTAGTTCTGGAATACCATTGCGATATCACGATCCTTAGGCTCTACATCATTAACTACTCTGTCGCCAATCTTCAGCTCACCGGAAGAGATATCCTCCAGACCTGCGATCATACGAAGGGTGGTGGACTTACCACAACCGGAGGGACCTACGAAGATGATGAACTCCTGATCTGCAATCTCAAGGTTGAAATCCTTAACAGCTTCAAAACCGTTGGGATATACCTTGCAGACATTTGTTAAAGATAGACTTGCCATAATAGTAAACTCCTTTCATGCTCATATAATTCATTTCATCTGTTTAGTTGTTGGCGGCGTTCTACCGCTTTACCTGTGAATTAGTATACAAAAAAATCGGCCTTCACGCCATACCACTATTTCACAAAGCTTTTTAATCTGATTTTAAAAATTGCTTATAAACATAAAGATTTTGTTTAACTCCTGTCACTTTGACCAAAATCCCCACGCCTTCTTAGTCA
>JAIEKC010000694.1:0-12387 GCA_029064505.1 Acetatifactor sp. | reverse complement strand
CGTAATGCCTATGCCATGTATTATCGTAAATTCATTCCCGTGCTGGAAGAGATCCGATTTTCCGCGGGAGAGCGCTGTATATTTCCGGAAGGACAAGAGGTTCCTGATTTCAGGGAAATCAACACCGAGAAGATGTATCTTGGTTTTGACCGGGACGTGACACCGGACAATTGCTGGTATACGGGGGAGAGATCCTTTTCCTTTACCGGGAAGTCGATCAAAGGAAAGGGAGTCCTCTTTGGCCGGGAAGCGTTCTGGGTGGAATTGACAGAGAAAAGAGAGGAAGAGTTCACCTGTTTTCTGCCGAATCATATCTTAGTCCGACAAATTCCGGGAGAGGCCGATGAGGACATTGAAAAGGAGCAGATCTGCGCAGGAGATGTATTTTATCTGGAACCTGACGGCATGAATACACTGGAGGCGGTGTGTCTGTCGGATATCTGCCGTGATCGGGCGGGAGCCCCCATCATATCCGGGAGACAGGCGGCGGAACATTGTTTTGCACATTGGGGAAGGCTGCTGACGCCCATGGATATGGAACTCATGCTGCAGGAGAGATATCCGCTGATCCGGGTGAAATCCTGTGTCTTCCGACAGCGGGAGAGGACGCTGGAGGTGGAGTTGGCTTATTCCCACAGCCGGGAAAGGGGTAAAAGCGCCCGGTCGGTGAGAAAGCCGGAGCATTCGGACAGTCCGGAGGAAAAAGTGCGGGCCCGACTGAGAGGCGGGGCAGAGGAAGAGATACGTGAAAGGCTTCCTGAAATCGGGAAATGGCTGGAGGAAGTCGTGGCCGGTGCGGGACCGGTCTGGCTGCGGGGGTGCAGTGTGAACTGTAGTCTGGATGAGACTTCGGGGCGGGAATTTCACCCTGAGAGAAACACTGTGTGATCTGAGCCGCCGTGAGGGGAGCCATGGAGGGGACATAGAATGCCGAAATCAGTAACGTCGGATGACAGCAGTTATGAGAAATTATATGAAAGAGCCATGGAGAGGCTTCGTCTGCAGGCTCCGTGGTGGACTCATACGGAGGTGTCCGATCCGGGGATCATGCTGATAGAGATGTGGGCGCTCCTTTCCGATATGCAGAGTTATTATCTGGATCAGGTGCAGGAGAGCCACTACCGGAAGTATCTGAAGCTTCTGGGCATCCCTGCGGATCAGGGGGAATGTGCGTGGACATGGATATTCTTTGACTTCGAAGAGGAGGCGGCCGGGGAGGAACATATTGTACCCAAAGGTACAAAGCTTTTATCCGATGAAATGGTATTTGAGACAGAGGAAGAGATACGTCTGATCCATAACGGCCTGCAGGGTTTCTTCCCGGGAACCGCTGATAATCGGGCGGATGCCATGAGATTATTCCGGAAGACCCGGTTTGAGCTGGGGGGCGGGAAAGGACAGGAAAGAGAGCTTTTCCGATTTGAGATGGAGCGACCTCTGGAACCGGGAAAAGACTTTCGTTTCTTTGTGCTGCTAGATGAGAGGGGAAAGCGGAATGCTGCAGAAGGCTCCGGTATGGTACGGCTGGTGTGGGAGTATATGACCGCGGACGGCTGGCGGAAAGCGGAAGCGGTGCGGGATGACACGGCAGGACTTTTGTTCAGCGGTATAATCATCCTGCGGTTCGATCCGTCAATGAATGTACAGAAAAGCGGGATCACCGCAGTCAGGTGCAGGATCGGTAATGGGTGTTATGACGTGATGCCGGCCCTGTACAAGATCTGCCTGAATGTGGTCAGGGTGGTTCAGCGGGACACGCTCTGCTGTTCGGAGGATGTGGAGTTTACCGAAAGCTGTCATACCGTGGCACTGGACAGTTATCTGGCAAGGACGGGCAGTCTTTGGTTCCTGAGGGAAGTAGAGGGAATATCGGAGCAGGCAGAGGACGGCGGAAAGCTGTGGGAGGACATCACAGAGAATGTCTGTGCGGACGGGCCCATAAGGGCAGGCTGTATGGAGCGATATGTGTCTTATGCCGGGACGGGGCATGTGAAGATCGTGTGTACCGCTGCCCGGATACCCCTGGAGGAAATTACGAAGCGGGTCACAGGTATTGCGTCACAGAGGATCAGCCTTCCCTGGAAGAAGCTCATGCGCTCATCCGTGGAGCTGATGGTCAGGCAGGCGGGATATCGGAAGAAACGGTACTGCTCGTATGAGAGGGTGGATCCGGAGGAGAACAGATATCAAAATGTCTGGCACTGGGAAGAGGATGAGAATGTGATCGTTCTGGGAGACGGCAGGCACGGGGGGATCCCGTCTGCATCGGAGGGAGGACTGCGTCTGGTTTCCCTGAGTCTCTGGGAGGAGGAAAAGGGGAATGTGCCTGTGGACAGGATCACAGAATGGCAGCAGCCGGAGCTGTTTCCTCAGATCACCTGTACAAATTATCTGGCAGGCAGGGGTGGCAGGAGCCGAAAAATGCCTTCCTGCCAGTTTGCCGGGATAAAGGAAGAGCTTTCGCGGCAGAACAGAATGGTCACAGAGGCGGATATCCGGGAACTTGTAATGGAGACTCCGGGGCTGATGATAAAGAAAGTAATGGCCGAATGGCATGACAATACGGTGGTGGTGAAGGTTTTTCCCACATATCCTCTCAAGGAGGAGTATTGTGTGGAGTGGTACAGAAGCCAGGTGGAGAAGCATCTGGAACCGTATCGGCTGACGGGCACGAAACTGAGAGTCAGGATTGAGACAGGCGGAACAGGATGGTCCTGATATTCCGAAAATTTGTGAAAACAGCCTCTCGAAATCGCCCCTGCACCTGCCTTTGCGGCCGATTTTCCGCCAGTTGTACGCAAATTTAATCAGCGTATGTTCCACGTCCAAGATACACTTTGTGTAAAGATACACTTTGTGTATCTGACATAAATTTGTGCACAACCAATAAAAAATCTTTTTGCAAAATCAGGCACAAAGAGATTCCGGGAGTCTATGAAAAGGAAAGGGAGGAAGGGTCAGATGTCCACACATTGTTTATCCGACAGATGCCTGCAGCGCTGCGGCATCCGGCATGGTTTTCAGTCCATCGGAGGGTACCTGAATATGGAGAAGGGGTGCAATTCGGCGATTTATGTCAGCAGAATCTACGACAGCGGCAGAGAAGGGACGGAATGGGATCGTCTTCTGCTGGATATCGGCAGGGATGCCGTGTTGGAATTGTATGTCTGGCTTTTTGACAGAATAGACGCGGACGGGGAAGAGCTTCTTCGACAGGATGTGGAATACTGGTTCCGCACGAAGAGACCGGATGCACAGTACAGCTCCAATTACCGGAGTATGCTTTTGTACGGCAATGGATGCGGTCGCTATGCCAGACTTGCCGTAAAGGTTCTGCAAAGCAGCGGAACGAATGTGCTGTTCAGGGGTTACGATCTGTCCTTTCCCAAAGAGAGTTTTACGGAATATCTTCCCGGCATCTATCATGATGCGCCTCAACTGGAACGATTTCTGGCGGTGCAGCAGAATCTGTATCTCGGATTGGAGAAGGCTGTTGACGATCTGGCGGAAAGACTGGATCCTGAGCTGTGTATGAAAAACCAGGCGGTCAGGCTGGCCCGATGGCTGGGCTGGGGAGAACTGGCAAGACAGGTGGATGAGGATATTCTGAGGGAGCTTTTGCGCAGAGGTGTTTCCCTGGCGGGCAAAAAAGGTACCTGTGAGTATTATATTGAGATGACCAGGATCCTCACGGGGGAGGATGCGCTCATCATGGAAGAACCGGAGAAAAACAGGGCTGTGGTGCTGATCCGGAATCAGCCTGAGGACGGAAGGGAGCGGTATCTTGACTGGCTGAGGAAAAATACTCCCATAGGCATGGATATTGATTTTGTGATCCTTCATAGAACGGCTGTGTTGGACAGTCAGTATTTTCTGGACATGACATCCTGTCTGGCGGAATATGATTCTGCACTTACGGGCTGTCCGATCGAATGTATGAAACTCCTGTGAGGGCAGAACGCGCTCTGGAAACTGCTGACGGAGTAAATAGGAGGATGGCGGATGGAAGAGGGTTTTTCGAAGGGGGGATATGATTCTTTGGAGGAGCATATGCAGGAATATGCGGCGGTATTCCTGTGGCTGCAACAGGGAGAAGACAGGGGGTCCGTGCTCTTTGAAGAGCGGAGAAGCCTGTTGGACGCGAGGGAGAGAGAGACGATGATCTTCCTCCCGGCAGTCTGTCTGCGGGAAAAATATTTTCTGACACAGACGGAGTACTGGATCATGATGTTTGCCTTCTGCTGTGAGCTGGATGGCGGATTGTGCATGGACTTCAGGAACAGATATAAGGAGAACCGGCCCAATCTGCAGTATATTCTGCATCTGCTCTCGCAGGTGATGCCGGTGGGCTTTTCCGATGTGTCGGAACTCTGCGGGAAAAACGGAGTGCTGCGGGATATTCTGTACTTTGTGTCGGAGGAGGAAGAGGAGGCCGTTGGAAGGGAAGAGAGAAGCTTCCTGCAGCTTCCGCTGCGCATAAATTCAGTGGTATTCTATTTCCTGCTCACGGGAGGACTGTATCGGGAAAACTGGTATTCATTGTATCCGGTGGCAGAAGAGGAAGGAATGCCCGGCGGGCGGGAGCTTTTGCCCCTTCACGAAAGCGAGTATGGGAGACTGTGCGGTTATCTGGGAGCGGAGGAACCGCTGCGGATCTTACTGCACGGCAGCAGAGGAAGCGGCAGCCATATCCTGATGCGGCGGGTATGCGGGGAAATCCGGTCCAATGTCCTGTTTTTCCGGTCGGACATTCTGCTGCACGCATCTAAATCCCGCCGGTCCTGTATCCTTCAGGTGCTGCGCCTGATCGGTACACTCTGGAATCCTGTAACCGTGGTGGAGCTTGCGGAAGAATTTTCCGATGCTTCCGCATCGGAATGGGAGAACATACGCAGGGAGCTGCTTCAGGATCTGGGCGACAGGCATCTTTGCTTTCTGGCGCAGACCGGGGCGCAGGCAGAGCAGGTAAAGGAGGATGCGGATGTCAGGATCTCTTTGAAGGAAGAGCTGTCCATGGAGGAAAAGCGTCTGCTGCTGGATGCCTGGGTGGCACCGGAAGACCGCAGGCAGTGGCAGGATGAATTGCTGGAACATTACCGGCTGAATGTGGGTGAATGGAAGAGGCGGCAGAGAAGGATTTCCATACTGGCCCGGGCAGGAGCATATTCTCTCGCCGATCGGAGGATCTGGCTGGAAGTGATGGGAGAAAGGGGGGAGAATTTCCGGTTTGGAAAGCTGATAGAAGACCGTTTTGAACCGGATGAGATCATTCTGCCCGCGGATTGTCGGAGGCAGCTGGAAACCGTGGTCAGACTGGCCGGGGCGTGGCGGGGAAAGAGGGGATTGCAGCTTTTGTTTCATGGAAGCTCCGGAACCGGAAAGACAATGGCCGCATCCGTGATCGCCGGGCAGCTGCAGCTTCCCCTTTTGAAGGTGGATCTGTCCCAGGTATTTGATAAGTATATCGGGGAGACGGAGAAGCATATAGACGAGATTTTCCGCACGGCAAGGCGCAATCAATATCTGCTCTTTTTTGATGAGGCGGACGCCCTGTTTGCGAAGAGGACTGCCGTCAGGGATTCCCATGACAGATATGCCAATGTCTCCGCCTCCTTTCTGCTCCAGAGGATGGAGGAGTACGACGGTATTGTGATACTGGCTACAAACCTTAAGGACCACTTTGACGATGCCTTTGTCAGGCGGATACGATTTGTGGTCAGGTTCCGCAATCCGGGCAGAGAGGACAGGGAGCGGCTGTGGAGAAAAGTGTTGGAGGGAGGACTGCCTGTGGCGCAGGATGTGGATTTTGGAGCATTGGCGGAAGCAGCAGAATTAAGTCCCGCCAGGATCAGTGCGGCAGCCCATGTGGCAAAGCTTCTGGCCGCCTGTGACGGGAGAGGAGCTGTCGCCAGGGATCATCTGAGGGAGGCGCTGGTTCTGGAAGCGGGAAAGGATGAAACCGTGATTAGAGGGTTTTGACAGAAAGAGCAGGTGTTATTCACGCCGGCTGTATCGGCGCAGCGCCTTTTTCGTGGAATGTTGGAAGTTGGATTGCAGTATCTCAGGCCGCGCCTGTGATATGCCGGGGTATAAGAATGAGAAAGAACTATGTGATTATGATGAGGGAGCTGAGGGAGGATCATGATTTAAGGCAGAAGGAGGTAGCGGCTTATCTCAAGATCGACCAGAGGGTATATTCACGTTATGAGACAGGGAGAAACGCACTGCCCATTGAAAAAGTGATCTCCCTGTGTGAATTGTATCATGTCTCTGCAGATTATTTTCTGGGGCTGGATACGGTAAAGCGGAGACGGTAGAGCACAGACCGGCCCCAGACCGGGAAGCGGCAGAGCCCGCGGGGCGGCTGTACCCTGGGAGTGGGGCAGCAGTATGGAAGAAGAGCTTTTGATCTTCTCATAATTCTCCGCAATATTGACAAGTACCTTTTCGGACATCTCACATATCGTCTGTTTTGTATATTCATCCAGTTCTCCTGCAATGCACAATTCTTCGAGCCTTCCTGTTATGTCAGAATAGGTTTCCTTCAAAGGCTGCAGTTTATCCGTGTTCTCTTCGATTTCCCTGAAATGATCCTCAAAGGTAAAGATATAAAAGTTTTTCAGGCAATGCTTTCCGAAATGACTGCCGCAGGCATATCCGGTGCAATCGGGTAGATCTGCCTGTGGAAAATGTTGTATTTTAGACGGTTCGTCAGTCCCTTTATCCCTGTTTTTTGTATTTTGTCCCATATTTTGTATTTGCTTTTCGAAGTGTGTTACAATAACCCCATGTTCAGGGCAGTCGGCGGGAAGGCTTCGCAGATCTGTTTTGCCGGTGTTCGCTTTCCGGCCAGCCGTATGATCCTGTCAGCCGGAATTCCTTATATGGTGTTGTTTTCGCTCCATAGACTTTTTCCTCCAACGCTTTGTAAAGGGAGATATCGGCGACACGGTTCATATGGCTGACCGGGGAGAGGAACACAGAAACTGCCCGGAACGGAGGATGCATTTTAGTGGGAGGAAATGTATATGGGATTTGAATTAAAACCGCAAAAGTACGACCTGCGGCATTTGCTGGGAATGCCCCTGGCCTGTGAGCCGCTCTGCACGGTGGGAGTGGTGGCGCAGAAACTGCTTACCGGAGTGGTAAATGTGCTCTGGGTGTTGGTGGAAGCGGAGTTCATTGACAGAGGTATCCGGCTGGTGACCGGAGGGGAGACGCTGGCGGGAATGCGGCCGCTGCTTGCCGCCATGCTGCTGATCGTGGCATGGAAGCGCATGGGATACAGCTTCGGGCGCATTCTGACCAGGCGGATCGAGGTCAGCGCGGTGTATCAGATGAGTGTGGAGGCGGTCAAAAAGAGATCACGCCTGAAATTCAAGCTGATCGAGGACGGGAAAGCATGGGAACTGTCTAACCGCATCAGCGCGGATATGAAGAATAATGTGTGGTTCATGATACAGCACACCTGCAATTTTCTCAATGGCCTTGTCAGGATCACAGGGGTGTTTCTGATCATTTTTGCCCAGAGCATGGGACTGGGGCTCAGCTGTCTGCTCCTTTCCCTGCCGGTTCTCATCTTTTCCGTCATCAGCGGAAAGAGGACCTATAAGGCATACAGGGAGGCATCCGTGTTCGCCAGGCGGAGGGATTATCTGCAGAGTACCATGACGGACCGGGAGTCTGTTCATGAGAGGGCGCTCTTTTCCTATGTGAAATATGTGAATGAGAAATGGAAGGAGCAGACTGCAAAATACAGAAAGATTACGGTAAAGGCAGTGGCGCAGAAAGAAATGCGAAACGGCATCAGTACGGTGCTCACCAATACCATTGCCACGGTGATGGTCTGCTTTCTGATCGCGGAGCTGGGACGCGGGAGCATCACGGTGGGAGTGTTCATTGCTCTTTCCAAGGCAATTTATGATATGATAGACCTGATGAACCATAATATCGGTCACTCTCTTGTCACAATGTCGCGGTATGCCGCCTATATGAAAGACCTGACCGTGTTTGCCAATATGGAGGAGCAGGAGGGAGTCTGCAGCCTGCCGGAAGAGGCGCCCGGGTTTGAGAGTCTGGAATTTAGGCATGTGACCTTCCGTTACCCCGGCACAGAGAAGGACATTCTGAAAGATTTCAGTCTGAAACTGGAGGCGGGCAGACATTATGCTTTTGTGGGGGCAAACGGAGCGGGAAAGACAACGGTCACAAAGCTGCTGACCGGCTTATATGATGATTATCAGGGGGAAATACTGTTAAACGGAAGGGAACTCCGCGAATATACTCAGGCACAGTTAAAGGGGATCTTTACCGGCGTCTATCAGGATTTTGCCCGCTATTATGACACAGTGGCAAACAATGTGCTTCTGGGGGATATTTCGGCTATGGAAGGTGAAGACGCCCGGAAGCGGATGGATGAACATCTTCGGGAGCTGAATATCCGGGAGGAAATGAGAAGTCTGCCCCAGGGATATGACACACCCCTGGGAAAGCTGAAGGACGGCAGCGTGGATCTGTCCGGAGGTCAGTGGCAGAGAGTGGCAATGGCCAGATGCCTGATGAGTCCCGCTCCCGTGCAGATCCTTGACGAGCCCACAGCCGCCCTGGATCCCATAAGTGAGAGCAGGCTGTACGGGGAATTTGAGCAGATCAGCAGAGGGCGGACGACGGTCTTTATCAGCCACCGTCTGGGCTCCACCGGACTGGCGGATCAGATATTTGTGCTCCGGGACGGCGGAGTGACCGAGAGCGGAAGCCATGAGGAGCTGATGGCGCTTCAGGGACAGTATGCGCAGATGTATGAGAGCCAGAAGAGTTGGTACCAATAGAAGAAGAGTCATTTCACGGAAAGAGGCATGGGGACAGCTATGAACAGGAGCAGAGAAGAAAAGAAAAAGTACGGATACTTTGATATTATGGGCAGTATGTTGAAGATCAGCGTGAAAAATATGCCGGGAACCTTCTGGCTTGCCATTCTGATGATGGGAGTGTCGGAAGTGGCCGCCAGCGCCGGCGTTTTAGTGAAGCAGAATCTGTTCGACTGCGCTCAGGATATGATGAATGGGGGTTCCGCAGGCAGAGTGTACGGGGCGGCGATCCTTTTGGGCGGTTACTTTATTGTGGCGATGCTCTTCAATGCGGCAAGTAATCTGACATATGAGCAATGCATACTGCGGCTGGATCAGGAGGTGGGAAATCTGCTGCACAGGAAGGCATCGAAGATCGATCCCATATGTTATGAGGACAATCGCTTTCTGGATGATATCAAGCGGGCGAATACGGGGATCAAAAGTGCGATAATGGTCATGTGGATATCTGTCAGTATGGCAGGCGCGTTTTTGTGTTATTATGGTTTTATGGGGGTGTACCTGGCGCAGATCGAGACAGGGCTGCTGATCATGCTCTGTGTCTCTTTCGTGCCCTATATCATCGGCGGAGCGGTGCGTTACCGGATGCATAAGAAAGCTGCTTATGAAGCGGCTCCCTACCAGAGAAAAGGAGAATATTACGGCAGGTGCATCACGGATAAGGAATATGCCAGAGAGACGCGCCTGCTGGGGGCTTACGGCTATTTCTTCCGGAAGTTCCGGGAGAATATGGCCATGGCAAGGGATATTGACTGGAAGGCTACCAGGAAGTCCGAACTGGTGGAAATCTTCCTGCGTTTCATTGCCATGACGGGATATATCGGCATGATCGTGCTGCTGTTCCTGTATCTGATCCGGGGCCGGGTCAGCATCGCGGCGTTTGCGGCGATCCTGTCCTCGCTGGACAGTATATCTGACAAGCTGGATACCATGTTCCGCAGTACCCTGCCCAGACTGACGGACAATATCGGAAGCGCGGAAAATTATATGGCCTTTATGGGGCTGCCTGAGAGACAGGCGATAAAGGAGATTCCGGAAGGAAAAAGAGTGAGGTTCCAAAAGGTATCCTTTGCCTATCCGGGCAGTGAGGAACCGGCGCTGCATCAGATCGATCTGGATATCAGGGAAGGGGAGACGGTTGCCATCGTGGGGGAGAACGGCGCAGGCAAGAGCACCTTTGCCAAGCTGCTCTTAGGGCTGTACTGTCCCACGGAGGGAAAAGTGGAGATCGATGGGGTGGATACCAGGGAAATCGATCCAGGGGATTCCGCAGGGAAGCTTTCCGCCGTGTTCCAGAATTTCCAGAAGTATAAGATGACTCTGGGAGAGAATGTTCTGATGAGTGACAGCGGGCATCCTGTGGACGGGCAGCGGATAGTTCATTCCCTGCACAGGGCCGGTCTGGATGAAAAGAGTGAAGAGTTCGCACAGGGTCCGGATACCATGCTCTCCCGGGAATTCGGAGGGACGGATCTGTCCGGGGGACAGTGGCAGCGTCTGGCAATTGCCAGGGGACTTTACCGTCAGCATAATCTGATCGTTCTGGACGAGCCCACGGCGGCTATCGATCCCCTGAAGGAGACGGAGATCTATCAAAAGTTTGCGGAGAGCGCGAAAAACAAGACGGCGGTCATTATCACTCACAGACTGGGTTCCGCGAAGATAGCGGACAGGATCGTGGTTCTGGACAAGGGCAGGATCGCGGAGCAGGGAACCCATGAGGAACTGATGGGACGTAAGGGAATTTACAGTGAGATGTACCATGAGCAGGCGAAGTGGTATATGTGAGTCGGGAGACGGCGCCGGGGTCACAGGAGCGTTTCTTGTGACGGCCTGCGTATCTTCTTAAGAGGGTATTTATCGCTGAATACGGAAGTGTAACGGGAAGGGGAGGATAATGCGGATTGCAATCTGTGATGACGAAGAGATTGTCCTGCGGCAGATGCGTGAGCTGTTGGCACGGATCGCAGGGGAGTATTTTGAACAGGTGGAGATCGTCTGCCATTCGGACAACCGGAAGATGCTGGAGGAGCACGAAGGGAATGCCTATGATATTGTGGTTCTGGATATACAGATGGGGCCTTTGGACGGCTTTCAGACGGCGGAGCGGCTCTCAGAGATGGAGCACCGCTGTAAACTGATCTTTCTGTCATCCAAGGAGGAGCTGGTCTTTCAGAGCTTTTCCTATGAGCCGGTCTACTTTGTGAGAAAGGGCTCCATGAACAGGATGGAGGAGGAGTTCCGCCGTTCCTTTCAGCGGATCCGGGAGAAATGCAACCGTGAGATCTATTTGTCCTTTACCAATGAGGATGATATGATAGAAAAGGTGTTCCTGACAGAGATCGAGAGCATCCAGAGCAGCCGCAATTATCTGCTCTATTATACGGCGGACGGCAGAGTCTTCCGGCAGAGGAGGACAATGGAAGAGGAGGAGAAGGCACTGGGGAGATATGGATTTATCCGGATCCACAGGGCGTTTCTCATCAACAGGAGCCATGTGGCGCAGGTAAAGCGGGGGCTTCGGGCGGTGCGGCTTAAGTCGGGGACATTGCTGGAGATAGGCAGGAATTACAGGGAGCAGGTGCAGCGGGAGCTTTTGTAGAGCCGGCAAAAAATCTTCCCGCGGAATCAGGCACAAAGAGATTACGGGAGTCTGTAACATTATTTTGGAGAAAAGAGGATGGAAGTGGAATGGTATCAGAACAGCAGGCTGATTTTTGCCATAGCGATAGAGAATATGGTCCTGTTTGGGGCGGCAATGTGCTGTTTTCTGCTGTATGCAGGGAGGAGCAGGAGGCGGAAGACGGACGAGGAATATGAGCTTTTGGAGATGCTGAACCGGTATTACAGACAGAGTGCGGATCATGTGAAGAAAAGCTATGACCAGATCAATATACTGAAACATGATATGCGGAATCTTCTGCTTGTGACGGCGAATCTGATCGACCGGGACCGGCAGGATGAGGCAAAGCAATTGTTGGAGGCAAAGCTGCATCAGATTGATAAGATATATAAGATTGTGGACACGGATAATGAGTACGCCAATGCCATACTGAATCAAAAGCTTTCCGAGGCCAGGGATGCTGATATGGAGGCGCGCTGTGTCGTGCTGACCTCCTTTGCGGGAATCGGCAATCAGGACATATGCAGTCTCCTTGGCAATCTTCTGGACAATGCCATTGAGGCCAATGAAGGAAATGACAGCGAGCCCTGGCTGGAGGTGGTGGTGGAAGGAGACAGAGATGCTCTTGAGATCATCTGCCGCAACAGTATTTACAAAAGTCTGAGGTATGGCCGCGATCGACGCCTTCTTACGATGAAAGGATCAGGAGGGCATGGGTATGGGAGCAGGATCATCCGGGAGATCGCGGGAAAGTATGAAGGAGAGGTACTGTATCACGCCGGCGAGCGGGAGCTGGAAGTCACAGTGCATTTGAAACGCCCGCTGTAGATGGCTAGAGCGTGTGGTCAGAAACTTTCGACCGGTCGGCGGCTCTATAATGTACAAACAGGCTCTGGG
>JAIEKC010000693.1:0-14177 GCA_029064505.1 Acetatifactor sp. | reverse complement strand
TGGCATTATATTGAAAGTGGCCGGCGGAATCGTTGTATTTTCGGCGGGGATCGCGGGGGGAGTACCGGCATGCAGGATGTATGATAAAGCGATGGCTTCCGGGGAAGCGGCGGTTTCTGCTCCTCTGGGAACGGAGGCGCCTGCAGGGAATATGAATGAAGGCGGAGTGGGAGATGACCTGATGCTGCGTGTGCGCGATGGAGATCTGGAATGGTATGACGGAGTGCGCTGGAATCATGCGGGAACAGTGGAGGAACTGGTGGCAGCCGACCCGATTGCGCAGCCCTCGGAAGAATGGCAGGCGCTGGCGGCCCGACTTGCAGAGACCCGTGCCGGGGAACAGGCGGCGGAGCTGGCGGCACTGAGCAGGGACGGCGGCAGCCTTTCGGTGGATGAGGTCACGGCGGCGCGGCCCCAGACTTCCACACCTGCAGTGACCCGTCCCACCACACCCGGGGCGACACAGCCGGCAGCTTCCGCTCCCGGCAATCAGGATAATAGCAGCAACGATGATGATGATGATGATGATCGTGACGAGGGATCCGCACCTGCACCGGAGCCCGAGCCCGCACCGGAACCGGAACCTGCACCGGAGCCCGAGCCCGCACCGGAACCGGAACCTGCACCGGACGATACCGGCGACGGTGAGAATATAGAGTGGAGCGGTGACTACGAGTAACGGGCTGCCATGTGATTCCGATGTAATGTGTGGTCGGGGAGCGGCTTGCCTGTTGGCCGGGTGCCGGTACAAATGTTTATGGATCAGCGGCTATACGGATCCGGGAAAGTGTGATATAATACGGTTTGTTTATGGAAATTTATATAGGAAAAGCTTAAGGTCAGGCGGAAGGACGGTACGGAAAGGGTATGGCGGTGCAATGAACGGTAAACCAGACGGGAAAGAGAATAATATATGGTATCAACACGTTAAAGGGAGTCAGATCGCGGCCGCGATCCCCTATATTTTAGCGGGGATTGTCTGTCTCTGTATCTCCGTACCGATCCGGAGTAAGAGTCTGTATTACGACGAGGGATATTCCATTGATCTGGCAAGAAAAACGGTCGGCGGCCTGGTGCGGGGAACTGCGGCGGATGTCCATCCGCCGCTTTACTATTTGCTTTTGAAGCTGTTTTCCCTCATAGGCGGAGAGAGTATTGTCAAATATAGGCTGATCACGGCCTGCGGCGCATATTTCAATCTGTTCTGGCTTGGCGCGACCCGGATCAGAAAGCGTTGGAACCCCAGGGTGGCGACCTTTTATATTTTGTGGTTTGGCGCTGCTTACAGTACGATCATACGATCCGTCTCCATTCGGATGTATTCCTGGGGAGCGTTCTTCGTGACGGCTGCGGCATTAGGGCTGCTGGCATGGTATGAGGAGGGCGGGAAGCGTCGCTTTATCTCTGCGGTGCTGTTTACACTGGCGGCTATGTACACGCACTATTATGCCGCGCTTGCCGTGTTTGTAGCCTGGGGAATTCTGTTTTCGGCGGTTTTGATCACAGATCGGAGACGCGTGGGAAAGGTACTTCTGGGAGGACTGCTTGCGACGGTCGGATACCTGCCGTGGATGAGCGTTGTGGTCACGCAGACACAACAGGTGGCGGATGGTTACTGGATCGAAGCGTTGGATTGGGAAGAATGGATCATGGCACCTGCCGAGGTCATGGAATCTTCTCTGACAGGGATAGGGCTGGTTTTTTGCGTGGTGGCTGCGGCACTGGTATTGACGGCCGTCATCAGGAGAAAGTGGGATGCACTGATTTGTTTTGCCGTATTCGCGGGGACGATGGTCGGGGCGGCCCTGATTTCCGTGTGGATCGTTCCCATCTGGAATGCCCGGTATCTGTATGTGGTATGGGGAATGTTGTCCCTTTCCACGGCCATCATGGCGGGGGAATATATGGGAAGGAGTTCCTGTGTCTTTCAGGTTCTTCTTTTGCTGCTGCTGAGTGTGGAGCTGTTTTTTTCTGTGGAGACCATCCGACAGAGCGAAATGATGACGAGCACGGCGGAACAGCTGGTGGAATTTCTGGATGAGAACGTGGAGGAAGGAGCCTGTATTTTCCTGGATGATCCGGAGGAGTCAAAGAAGATTTATGGGGTATACATGCCGCAGGTGGAATTTGTCATGGTGAAGGACCTGGCGGGAGAGGACGGCGGTGAATTATTGCGGACAGTTCTGGAACAGGGGCAGGAGCGGCAGATGTGGTATATCATCAATTATGTCCAGATACAGCTGGGGACGGATGGAATGCGGGAAATGCTGGAACGAAACGGGTATGAGATGGAGTACGCAATATCCTGTACGATCGAAGAGAGACAGCTGGAGATCTACAGGATCGGAAGCAGAGATCACCAATAGCGGGGAGAACTCTGTGCAATGCGCGAAAACAGTTTATGAGCACAGGACGGCGCGGAAAGGGAGATTGCCATGAAGACGGAGAGGGGAAAGCATATAAAGAAAATACTGGGAATATCTTTGATTTCTCTGGCAGTGGGAATTCTGGGCGCCTGGGGTGTCTACCGGATTCTGCCAAGGTATCTGTGTTATATAGTTTACGATGTCAGCGCCAGTGACGCGCCGGAACATGGGGACAGAGAGATAGCGCCGGGTACCCGGTTCGACGAATTTTTCGTGCCGCGAAATGCTTATATGAAAAGTATCGAGATCAATCTGAATGCGGCGGCGAAAGGAGAGAAGGAGGGTATGAACGGCAGGGCTGTGACAGGTATTCTGCGGGATGAGAGCGGGAAGATATTATCGGAAAAAACTTACACGGTCAGAGAGGATGATACCAGAGAGCAGTTTTATTGTGAGTTTGCATTTGAAACATGGGTGCGGACGGACAGACAGTATCAGCTGACCCTGTGTTTTCCCGACCGGGAGGGGATTGTTGTCACATTTGATCAGGAGGGCGGATGTGATGAGCACAGAGCTCTGTGGGAGAATGGAGCCGAGACGGCGGACGCCCTGTACATGAGGTTTGTATATGGAACATACAGCAAAAAGCTGCTGCTGCTGTGGTTTCTGGCTTTCTTTGTGAGCGCATACCGGATTACGGAATGTGTCGCGGCCGGGATCAGATCCTATTGACGGAATTGCCGGGAGATAGTATGATAGGAAACGGATTGTCCGGGGAAACAGGTGCAAATCCTGTACGAGCCCGTCGCCGTAAGGCACATGAGAAATGCCGCTGACCTGACCTGAAGCCACAATTCAGGGAAAAGCCATTGGAGGAAATCTGAGAAGGCCGGTTCGTGGAGTGCCAAGTCGAAATATCCGGACTGTCCGTCCCCGCTGGCTCTGACCGCGAGCGCCGGTCTTTTTGGGGAAATAACGTCAAAGGAGAAAGAAATATGCAAAAGAAATGTAGCAGGAAGTTCTCGTCGTTCATCCTTTGTATGGTGCTTATTGTGGCTATGGCACTGCTTACTACCGGATGTAATGGCAGCACAGGCAACGGAGACAGTGGAAATTCCTCCACAGCGGCAGGAGATGCAGGCAGCGCGGGCGCTCAGACGGACGGCAGCGGCCAGGCGGAGCTTACGCAGCTGGGAGAGGGCAGTACTGTTTTTCTGTTTTCCGTAGTGGATCAGGAGGGCGGTGAGACACTCTTTGAGATCCATACGGACAGGGAAACGGTGGGAGACGCCCTGGAAGAACTGGAACTGATCGCCGGGGAGGAAAGTGAATACGGACTATATGTAAAGACAGTCAACGGAATAACGGCTGATTATGACAAGGACGGTGTGTACTGGGCTTTTTATGTCAACGACGAATACGCGCCTACCGGTGTCAGCGACACAGCGATCACAGAGGGAGACCGTTACTCCTTTAAAGTGGAGTAACAGGGGCTGTCTCGCGGAGAGATTCCAGGTCTCACACTGAGAGATGACCGAAAACAGGGCATTTCTCATCCGGATCTGGAGGCTGGCGCGGAAAGGATTGTGCCGCCAAAGGCATAATGGGGGTAGATATGAAGCTCACGATCAGAGAGATCGCCGTATTCGGAATGCTGGGAGCTGTCATGTACGCTTCCAAGCTCGTAATGGAGTTATTTCCCAATGTCCATCTGCTTGGCGTCTTTACGGTGGCGTTTACCGTTGTCTACAGAAAGAAGGCATTGTATCCGATATACACATATGTCATTTTGAACGGTATATTCTGTGGGTTTGCCACATGGTGGATTCCCTATCTGTATCTGTGGACGGTTTTATGGGGGGCGGTCATGCTCCTGCCGAAGAAGATTCCTGAGAAAGCGCGCCCTGTTGTATATATGTCGGTGTGCGCGGCCCATGGCTTTCTGTTCGGAACCCTGTATGCACCTGCGCAGGCATTGCTGTATGGACTGAGTTTTAAAGGGATGATCACCTGGATCGTCGCGGGGTGGCCGTATGACTGTATCCATGGCATCAGCAACTTTTTCTGCGGGATACTGATCGTGCCGGTCATTTCGGTGCTGCGGCTTGCGGAAAGAAGCATGGGAAAAGAATACTGAAGATCTGTATGTCATGTTACATGGGGCTGTCGCGTTGAGAAAAGAACCTGGCGCGGAAGCCCCATGATCTGTGTTCACGGAAATTGGGCCGGAGGATACGACTGGCTTAACCGTCCTCCTCTTCGGATCCGGGAACGGCCCGCACATTGATGCCGTTGACCACCACATTTCCGTCCAGTGCGATGACCAGGCAGTCGCGGCCATTGATATTGCGCGTCTCGATCAGGTCGGTGCGGTCAGGGCTTACTTTGACCACCACATCAGGGGTTTTGATCTCAAAGGTTCGGGCGTTCATGACATTGCCCGCCAGGAGAGAGGTCTGTTCCCCGGCAGTTTCATCGTATCGGCGGTCGAATTCTTCCAGTTTGTCATTGGCGACGCCGCTGCTGGCAAGGATTGTTTTGACTTCGTTTTTGTCCAGCATCAGCGGCGCGGGCTCTTCCTTGTGCTCTTCCACCATCTCGTTGAGGGTGTCGTGAATATTTTTCACAATCTCAATATCACAGGTCTCTCCCAGGGTTTCCTCGATCAATACCTGAAAGGTCTCCTTCTGGCTGCCTGCGGTCAGCGGCAGGGGGCAGCCAAGCAGCTGTTCTGCCAGGCCGTCCTTCAGATCTTCCGCGTCCTTGCTGTAATACAGTGTGCTGTGAATATCGGAGGATCTGTCGTTAAAAGCGGGGAACAGAAAGCCTGTCTCGGGAAGACTCACCACCCAGTCCCGGATTCTGTTCTGGAAGGTGTTTTCCACCGCGTTATAGCTGAGTCCCGGCTTGGAAAGTTCCACGGGACAGATGCAGGAGAGAATATATTCATATACTTCGTCAGAGGCATCCTCCATCTCCATCCCGTCGGAAGCCTTTCCGGGGACATCATAGGCGTCATGTACCACCAGGATCAGATAGTTTCCCACATATTCATAGGCCGAGATGATCTTGTCATAAAATTCCTCCAAAAGAGCGTCGTCTTTCAGCTTGCTGTCCCGGAGGCGCAGCAGAAATTCCTGTGTGCCGCCCTCCTCCTCGCTTGCCAGAGGAAACTCCAATGTCAGCAGATTTTTGCCCGGAGTGCCAGAGAGCGTCTTTCGCAGGATCTCGAAGTATTTAAACATTTCCTCCTCAGGCAGCGCCAGAAAGGCCTGCTTGAATTCGGTCTTCTTATTTTTCTCGCCATCCACATAGCAGCCGCAGATCCTGGTGATGGAGCAGTTCCGCTGGGTGAGTAATTTCTTGATCTCTGATATTTCCTGTTTTATCATGTGATATTTGTACCTTTCTGTTTGACTTTTTACTGTAAAGGTTCCTATGCCATTCCTGCACCGCGAAGTCAAAACCATATTGCTTTATGGTTTTGCGAGACAGCTGTGCGCCAACCTGCATGTTCTATGCAGGTTGTGTGCATCAACTAAACTCCCAGGCAGTTCTTTATTGCCTTGCTTTCTGTTTATGGTGGTGCATCGGAATGCATTCTCTTTGCGTTTCGCATGCATCTGCTGCCGCGAACGGAGTGAACAGTAATATTAAGTATAAACCAATTTTGAAAAGTGGGCAAGCACTCTTGTGAAGGACAATTTCTTGTGTTACTATTAAAAGCGTGGACACGTTCCGCCGCGGGAAAGCTGCTGCAGGAAGAAGTGTCCGTTCTGCAGGAGTGAGATCGCCATTGATGCGACCAGTTGTCCCCATTTCACTTCGCAGTTGGACGACAGGCGGGATCGGAGGGATCGGACAGCAGGGCATTCCGACGAACGGCATTTGCCGGGAAAGGGGTTTTGTGAGCGCGTTTTTTGTTGATGGTGAAGAACCGGTCATAGGAAGGTATGGTTATCAGTGAAAAGAAATACATTGGGAAAAAAGCGGATAGGTGCGGCGGCATGTGTCATACTGACTGTTACATTGACCGCATGCGGTGAGAAGAATGAAGCGCTGCAAAATGCCATGGCGTCGGTGCAGGCGCTTGATTATGAGAGCGCTCTGACACAGTTTGATGAGGCGGAGAGCAGCGGCGCAAACATCAGGCTGGTAAACCGGGGAAGAGGGATTGCATATATGGGGCTGACCGATTATGAACAGGCGGTCACCTGCTTTCAGCAGGCTCTGTCCTCCGGCAGCGGACTGGTGGAAAATATTGATTTTGATCTGAATTATTATATGGCGGCAGCTTATGTGAAGAGCGGTATGTTCCGGGAGGCGGAGGACAGGTACAATGCCATTCTCGACCTGCGGGGTAATGAGAAAGAGGCCTATTTCCTGCGGGGAAATGTGCGTCTGAGCCTTTCTGATTTCGAGGGGGCGAAAGCGGATTTTGACAGGGTGATAGAGATGGATCCCAGGAATTATGAGCGTCTGATCAAAATCTATGAGGTACTGGAAAATTTCGGCTACAAGGAGACGGGGCAGGCGTATCTGCAGGCGGCGCTGGATTCCGGAGATAAGTCCATGGACACCTATATCACGGGAAGGATCTATTATTGTCTCGGAGAATATCAAAAGGCATATCTGGCTCTGGAAGAGGCGAAGGATAAAGGCGGTATTGACAGTTATCTCTATCTGGGACGCGCCTACGAAGCCACAGGCGATTACAATTATGCTTCCAATGTTTATAACAGCTATCTGGCAAAGTATGACGGCAACGCGGAGATCTATAATCAGCTGGGCCTGTGCGAGCTGAAAAAGGGAGAGTACCAGAATGCCCTCGACGCGTTTCAGGCAGGCATGCAGCTGGAGGATAATCCGATACTGCAATCCCTCGCCTTTAACGAGATCGTGGCATATGAATATCTGGGGCAGTATGAGCAGGCGTATGCGCTTTTGACGAATTATATGAAAAATTATCCCGATGATGAACAGGCAAGGAGGGAACTGGAATTTCTGTCTACCCGGTGACACTATATCTTGTATGTATACATTGACTTTCACCCTAAGGGATGATAGATTTATACTAATGCACTTTATCATAACAGGGAGATCCTAATTCATGCAGGTGATCAAAAGGGATGGGGAAAAGGCGGAGTTTACGCTGACCAAGATCAATGATGTGATCATGAAGGCATTCACCGCCACTCAGAAAAGCTATACCAATGATATCATCGATCTGCTGGCTTTTAAATATAAGGATTGTAAGAGGGAAATGGACATGGTCAACAAGGCGTTTATTGAGACCATGATCGAGGGCGACTCCAATGGAAGAGGGTTCCAGTATCCCATTCCCACTTATTCCATTACAAGGGATTTCGACTGGTCTGACACGGAAAATAACCGGTTGCTGTTCGAGATGACCTCAAAGTACGGCACCCCTTATTTTTCAAATTATATCCATTCTGACATGGAACCCTCAGATGTCCGCAGTATGTGCTGCCGTCTGAGGCTGGCTCTGAGGGAACTGAGAAAGAAGACGGGCGGATTTTTCGGTTCCGGGGAGAGCACCGGAAGCGTGGGAGTGGTCACCGTCAACCTGCCCCCACTGTGGTGCAGGGACGGAAGTGTACAGTCGTATTACAGGCTACTATCGCCCGGTTCAGAACTGGAATGACGGCAAATTACAGGAGTATGCGAACCGCACGGAGTATGATGCGGAGAGATCCGTGCTGAAGCGTCCGACCCGAAGTGTCGTGATCCTTTCCCATTACGGGGAGGATGTGGAAGTCAGTGTGGAGGAGCCGAGGAATATCAGGTATCTCTTTACCACCGGAACCTGTCCCAACTGTAAGATTGCAAAAGAGCTTTTGCGGGATGTAAATTATGTGTGTGTGGACGCGGAGGAAAATATGGAGCTGGCAGTGCGATACCATGTTATGCAGGCGCCCACGCTGGTAGTGGTGGATGGGGAGAGACATGAAAAATATGTCAATGTCTCCAACATCAAAAAGTATGTTGACCGGGTACGGCTTTTTGACCGCACGGTCTGAAGCTCACAGGGAAGAAGATGAGTGGGATGCGGTTTGCGCGGAAGCGTCGCAGACCGTTGAAGAACAGTAATGGAACGCTTCGGAACGGAGGAGAATATGATCAACAGACTGATAGCCAATATTAAGAGGACCAATGCCCCCATCGTGGTGGGACTGGATCCCATGATGCAGTTCGTGCCTGAGTACATCAAGGCGGCGAATTTCGCGGAGTACGGTGAGACCCTGGAGGGAGCTGCGGAGGCGGTATGGCAGTATAATAAGGGGATCATAGACGCGGTCTGCGACCTGATCCCGGCAGTAAAGCCCCAGATCGCCATGTATGAGCAGTTTGGGATCCCCGGTTTAGTGGTATTTAAGAGGACGGTGGATTATTGTAAGGAGAAAGGGCTGATAGTGATCGGTGATGTCAAGAGGGGGGATATCGGTTCCACCGCCGAGGCTTACGCAGCGGGACATTTGGGAAAGGTTCAGGTGGGAAGCAGGTCATATTACAGCTTTGACGAAGATTTTATCACTGTGAATCCTTACCTTGGCTCGGACGGTGTGAAGCCTTTTATGAAGGTATGTGCGGAGGAGAAGAAGGGAATCTTTGTGCTGGTCAAAACATCAAATCCCAGCAGCGGAGAATTTCAGGACAGGCTCATCGACGGAAAGCCGCTCTATGAGCATGTGGGCGGGCAGGTGGCAGCGTGGAGCGCGGACTGTATGCCCGAAGAGGGCGATTACAGCTATGTGGGAGCTGTCATAGGCGCTACTTATCCCGAACAGGGCCGGATCATGAGAAAGGTCATGCCCGGGAGCTTTATCCTTGTGCCCGGCTATGGCGCGCAGGGAGGCAAGGGCGAGGATCTGGTACATTTCTTCAATGAGGACGGTCTGGGCGCTATTGTGAACTCTTCCAGAGGCATCATTGCGGCATACCGGCAGGAGCAGTACGCGCAGTACGGGGAGCAGAATTATGCGGATGCTTCCAGGGCGGCGGTGATCGCCATGAAGGAGGATATTGCTTCGGCGCTGGAGCGTCGGGGGTAGTCTCATAAGGCGAACGCCGGCAAATGGCGTGTGAAAACGGTCAGAGAAAAGGAAAACAGGAAAGGAATATCGAAAAGAATGAATATTGTATGTTTGGATCTGGAAGGCGTATTGGTGCCTGAGATATGGATTGCATTTGCGGAGGCCAGCGGTATCCCGGAATTGAAGCGGACTACCCGCGACGAGCCTGATTATGATAAACTGATGAAATGGCGCATCGGCATTTTAAAGGAGCATGGGCTGGGATTGAAGGAGATCCAGGATACTATCGCGAAGATCGATCCCATCCCCGGAGCGAAGGAATTTCTGGATGAGCTGCGGTCTATGACGCAGGTGATCATTATCAGCGACACATTCACCCAGTTCGCCACCCCTTTGATGAAAAAGCTGGGCTGGCCCACTATTTTCTGTAATTCCCTGGAGGTGGCGGATGACGGAGAGATCACGGGCTTTAAGATGCGCATAGAGAATTCCAAACTGACTACCGTGAAGGCGCTGCAGTCCATCGGTTATGAGACCATTGCCAGCGGCGACAGCTACAATGACCTTGGCATGATAAAAGCCGGTAAGGCAGGATTCCTGTTCAAGAGTACCGACAAGATCAAGGCGGACAATCCGGAACTGCCCGCTTACGAGACTTATGACGAATTGATGGCGGCGATCAGGGAAGTATTGTCATGACTGTCCTGTGATCATGGTATGAGCGAACCGGGTCTCTGCCCCGCAACATGCGGCGGTCAAAAAGGTGGTACAATCTGCATAAAAAGGAAAAGTCTGCATACAATATCCTCGACATGTAAACTTTTCTTTTTTATTGGGAGAAATCAGATTATGAAAGAAGAAACATACCCTTTTGTAGCAAAACCTCTGCCCTATGAATATGATGCGCTGGTTCCCGTGCTGGATCAGGAGACATTGCATTTCCACCATGATAAGCATTATAAGACTTATGTGGACAATCTCAATGCGGCGCTGTCGGATTATCCGGAGCTGCAGAAGCTGGGCTTATCGGATCTGCTGCGTCAGATCGACAGGCTGCCCGCAGCGATACAGACGGCGGTACGCAATAACGGAGGCGGGGTTTACAATCATGAATTGTACTTTGATTCCATGAAAAGTCCTGTGGGACAGGAGCCTTCCGGCATGCTTCTGGAAGCCATTGAAAGGGATTTCGGTTCCCGACAGCAGTGGAAGGAGCAGATGAAACAGGCGGCTGTGGGAAAGTTCGGTTCCGGATGGGCCTGGCTTGTGACAGACAGTGACGGAAAATTATCCATTGTGCAGACAGCGAATCAGGATGTGCCCGATCTGAACAAACTGATCCCCCTGTTCCTGATCGATGTGTGGGAACATGCCTATTATTTACAGTATCAGAACAGAAGAGCCGATTACGTGGACGGTTGGTTTCAGCTGATCAACTGGCGCAAAGCGCAGAAGCGCTACGAGGAAGCGATCGGACAATAGAGTGAGGATGTTCGCGCCAAGAGGGGCTGTCGGAAAATGCAATTTGTCCGCAATATATTGTTGTTCGTATAAACGTTTCAAACAATATATGGAGTATATTGCATCATTTTCCGACAGCTCCTTTTTAATGGAGCAGACAGCATCCTTTTGTGCCTGAGCCGGGACTTCAGCAGCCTGAACTTACAGCTTGACAAGAACTCAAAAATGGCAGAAGATAAAGGTGATGAGCTCTCGGAATCCTGTCAGATAGTATCCGGTAACGGTTCAGTGACCTGTCTGAACCGTTATGTCTGGAGATTCCTGTATAGATGTATAAAAGGAGGCGGATAAGAGGAATGAAGGCGGTAAATTACCAGAAGGAACTGGATAAAATATTGGAGAAGCTGCAGGCGGACAGGCGGATGATGGATGAAACAGCCGGGAAGGCGGATCCGGAGACGGCCTCTCAGGGCACAGGGGAGGCGAAGAATCTGTTCCTCCACAGCTGTTGCGCACCCTGCAGCAGCTATGTATTGGAGTATCTGTGTTGTTACTTTTACATAACGGTTTTTTACTACAATCCGAATATTTCCGCTGCGGAGGAGTACCGCAAGAGGGTGGAGGAACAGAAACGCCTGATCCATACATATAATGCGGAGATGGAGGCGGGAACGCGCAGAGGTTATCCCATAGAGGTCGTGGAAGGAGACTATGAACCTCACAGATTTTATGAGGCGGCAAGAGGATATGAGGATTGTCCGGAAGGCGGAGAGAGATGTTTTCGCTGTTTTGACCTGCGGCTTCGGGAGACGGCAGGGCGGGCCAGGGAAGCCGGAGCTGATTTCTTCTGTACCACCCTTACCATCAGCCCGTTGAAAGATGCCCGGAAACTGAATGAGATCGGTATGGCGCTGTCCGCAGAGTACGGGGTTCCCTGGCTGCCGTCTGACTTTAAGAAAAAGAATGGTTATCGGAGGTCCGTTGAATTGTCTTCGGAGTACGGACTGTACCGGCAAAATTACTGCGGCTGCGGTTACTCCTTGCGCGATGCGGGAATTTGAGGTATAGTAATAAAATGTGAAGAACGGAGTATAGGGATTACGATAAGAGAATTTACAGGTCATAGAAAGGCATGGTAATCAGAATGAAAAAATTACTGGATTTATTATCGGAAGAAATAGGGCAGGCCTTTGAGGCGGCAGGCTATGACGCGGCTCTTGGAAAGGTTACGGTATCAAATCGTCCGGATCTGTGTGAGTACCAGTGTAATGGAGCTATGGCGGGGGCAAAGCAGTATCACAAGGCGCCGGTCATGATCGCCGGTGAAGTGGCGGAGAAGCTGGCTGACAGCAAGGTGTTCAAAGAGGCGGCAGCAGTGGCGCCCGGCTTCCTGAACCTGAAGATTTCAGAAGGCTTTCTCCTGGAGTATGTAAAAGGAATGGTGTTGGCGGAAAAGTTTGGATTGGAGACCGCTGAAAAACCTGAGAAGATCATTATTGACTATGGCGGGGCAAATGTGGCGAAGCCCCTTCATGTGGGACATATCCGCTCTGCGGTTATCGGTGAGAGCGTGAAGAGGATCTGCCGCTATGTGGGAAATGAAGTGATCGGAGATGTGCATCTGGGCGACTGGGGATTGCAGATGGGACTGATCATCACCGGACTTCAGGAGCGAAATCCTGAGTCGGTGTACTTTGACGAAAACTATCAGGGAGAATATCCCACGGAAGCTCCCTTTACCATTTCGGAGCTGGAGGAAATTTATCCTTCCGCCAGCGCGAAGTCCAAGGAAGATCCTGCATACAAGGCCCGTGCCATGGAGGCGACTTTCAAGCTGCAGAACGGAAACAGGGGGTATCGTGCCCTCTGGAGGCATATGATGGATGTATCCGTGGCGGATCTGAAGAAAAATTACGGCAGCCTGAATGTGGAGTTTGACCTTTGGAAGGGGGAGAGCGATGTTCATGAACTGATACCGGAGCTGGTCGCTTACATGAAGGATAACGGATATGCCTACATCAGTGAGGGGGCCCTGGTGGTGGACGTAAAGGAAGATACGGATACGAAGGAGATACCGCCCTGCATGATACTGAAATCGGATGGAGCTTCTCTCTACAATACAACGGATCTGGCCACTATTATGGAGCGTATGAGACTGTATCAGCCCGATAAGATCATTTATGTGGTGGACAAGCGGCAGGATCTGTATTTCGAGCAGGTGTTCCGCTGTGCCAGGAAGACGAAGCTGGTGACTCCAGAGACAGAATTGAAGTTTGTAGGTTTCGGCACCATGAACGGAAGTGACGGAAAGCCTTTCAAGACCAGGGACGGCGGTGTGATGCGTCTGGAGAATCTGATCCGCGACACAAAGGAAGAAATGTTTCGCAAAATTAAGGAAGGCCGTGAAATGTCGGATGAGGAAGCAGGAAAGGTGGCGGATGTTGTTGCGGTCGCGGCTTTAAAATATGGCGATCTGTCCAATCAGGCATCCAAGGACTATGTGTTTGACATCGACCGTTTTACCTCTTTTGAGGGAGATACGGGACCTTACATTCTCTATACCATTGTGCGTATCAAGTCTATCCTGAGTAAGTACAGGGAGCAGGGAGGCGATACGGAGAAGGCTGTGCTTCAGGAGGCAGGAAACGACTCGGAGAAGGCGCTGATGATGGAGCTGACCAAATTTAATGCGATGATGCAGAGCGCTGCGGAGGAGATCGCGCCTCATAGGGTGTGTGCATATATTTATGATCTTGCAAATGCATTTAACCACTTTTATCATGAGACGAAGATTCTGGGCGAGGAAGATGAGACAAGGCGCGCCGGTCTCATCGCACTGCTCATGCTGACGCGCGATGTGCTGGAAACCTGCATAGATGTGCTGGGATTTGCCGCACCGGAGCGGATGTAGGATTTACATGAGAGCAGTGCTGCCGTTTTGCTTTAACGCGGTTCCGGGATCTGTTGTCATGAAGTGAAAGAGTATTGCAAAATGGTGTGAAGATACATTTTTGACTTTGTCAGGGAGACTGTCCGGACTGTTACAGGGAAATATTCTCAAAAAAACAGTTGACAAATGTACTTGTCCATAGTATACTAAACAAGTCGGTTGTGGTTGTAATGACTGTCAACCGATGAGATGGAAGTTTAGCTCAGCTGGGAGAGCATCTGCCTTACAAGCAGAGGGTCATAGGTTCGAGCCCTATAACTTCCATTTTGGCGAGATAGCTCAGTTGGCTAGAGCACACGGTTCATACCCGTGGTGTCGAGGGTTCAAATCCCCCTCTCGCTACTT
>JAIEKC010000692.1:0-6959 GCA_029064505.1 Acetatifactor sp. | reverse complement strand
GTATTGCACTCTACAATAGTACCCTTCACATGGTCAATTATCGGCTTCATAAAGTCGGGACGCAGAAAATTCTGATTGCCCACCTCACCGGAATGCAGCTTTACCGCCACCTTTCCCGGCAGCTTCACTCCCATAGCCTCATACATCCCGATCATCGCCTGGGGTGTGATCTCTTTCGTAAAGTAAACCTTAGCTTTTGACATATAGATCCTCCTTTTTAAGTTCCGTCTCTGCACTTCCGTTCCGAGACTGCTTCATATTTCCTATTGACAATTCTTAAACCACAATGCCTGATTATATCAATTCATTATTTGGCCCATCAAATGATGTTTAAAATATCTAATGGCGTTTCAAGCTGCTTAAATTCAGGCTTCCTCTTAGAGGGCTGCATGGTATCTTCTTTTAAATACCATGCAGCTTGTACTGTTTTCATACCAACCATTTCTGCCGTTTCCAATTCCTTGCTTCCCCATCACCAACATATAAGTAATACTTGGCTTGCACATTCAATTTTTCTAAGCACCTGTTAAATATAGCAGGATCTGGTTTTTGTAATCCTTCATCAAAAGATAAACATACTGCATCAGATGCCATCTGTGTTCCAAAATAGAATGGACTTTCAAAAAGAGTTATAAGAGTTTCATACATATCAAATATGACTGCTTTTGTCATTCACATCACCTCTGCAAAATGAAGATCCGCAAGTGATCTTTTATTTTTGGGCCAGCACACAATACCAGTCCATTTCCTCAAAAGGTTTATCGCAAAACCATGGCAGCGGCCTCACTGTAAATTCCCTATATCCCAATCCCTCCAATGTGGAACGGATCAATTCCATGGGAAAGGGGTTCAAATGCTCTTCGAACTCCATCGTTTCAAAGATCTTTCCATCCCTCTCATATCCCTGGAGAATATGTATGGTGACTGAGCCGTTCTCATGATAGTCCCAGTCCTGAACATAGTTAATGCGCACACCGTCCTGCCGGATAAAAGGCTGTCCCCACCGAAACCGCTTTTTATTTTCCAACTCCCTATCCCAGTTCCTGCTGTCAAGGTAAAGACAGCCTCCGGATCTGACCAGGTGATCCATCTCCCGCAGAGTTCTCTCTATATCACTATTGGAAACATGCGCAAAGGCGTTGCCGGTGCTCATCACACAGTCAAAGGTCTGCGCAAAATGCCGGGACAGTTCCCTGAAATCACACTGTGTCAGCTGTACCGGCAAGCCTTTCAGTGCCGCCTTCTCCTTCGCCTTTTCCAGCATGGATGCGCTCAGGTCCGACCCTGATACATGATATCCCAGTTCTGCCAGGCAAAATGTCAGACATCCCGTGCCGATACTACAGTCTAATACGGATTGAATGCCCTTTCCTTCAAACATTTTCTGATAATGTGATCTATACACTTCATTCGCCTTATCCGTAAAACGCTCGTCATAAATATCCGGAAAATCATACAGATCCGCCATAAATCTTCTCCTCCCGTCTGATCGGTAAACCGCCGACATATCGTAAAGATACCTACTGATCTCTAGGAATCCTGTAATCATGTTAACATTGCACAGTCATACCGTCAACTGTTTTTCAGGCAGAATTTCCGCTGATATGTCGTCACAGGCGGCAGTTCAGGGCATCCTGTGCCCATTCTGATGCAATTTTGATGTAATGCCGTGGTACAATGTCCGCAAAGGGCAGAGTCAAGCGCCCGAAGAAGCATCTGCCGTGCCTGCACGAGCAGATGATCATTCGGGGATTTGACGAGCGAAGCGAACCCGAAAATCCCTGATTTTTCGGGTCTCTGCCCGCAACTTGCGGAAACAATTTATCCGCCTTCATGTACCGCTCTTTGGAACAGTTCTGCCGCGGATGCCTCTCCCTTCCACTCCGTCCCCTACTTCCGTGATGACACGGGAAAGAGTATCCAGTCATATGACGGCTTCCTGTACGGCTACTGGGACGGACAGTTAAGCCGGTATGCTTCTGACACGTTGAAACAAGACTTCTATTTCAACGCCGATTCCAACCAGTCCGGACAATTCTGCATCTATGAAGATCACATCTTCTTTTTGGAAAAGCCCCTTACCGCTTCCCTGACCGGCGCGGACACCTGCCTGTACATGGCGGATCTGAACAGACAGACCCATAAGCTCCTGACCTCCCAGGTGCCCAACACCACTGCGGAATACTCAAGTTACAATAATTATGATGACTATTATGAGATCGATATCTATGACGATATTATTTATCTCATCAGCGACAATTTCCGGGAAAATATCTATTACCGGCCGGATACGGAGTTTCGTTCCGTCACCAGGATCGGGGAGTCGGAAACCCTGTACGGACTGCTTCCGGAGGGCTACAGGGAACCGCTCTGGTACTCCCGTCTTCCCTCCCTGCCTTACCAGATGCGTCATTACGGATATCTGTTCCTGATGGATGAGGACGGAAATCTTGCCGCCTGTGACCCGGAAAGCGGCAGACTGGAAAGCATTGATTTTCCCACGGACAACATTGCCCGCAACAGCGTATTTCTCACCAATGATGCCCTGTACTGCGCGGAAGAAGCCGACTCCGGACAGCCCCTGACCACATGGTACCGCATATCCCTGGATGATCTTCATCACGCGGAAGAATGGGGGCAGTTCCTGCCCATGCAGAGATATACCGGGGACGATATCTTCTGTGACGAGTCAGGCGCATACTTTGCCAAAAGAGAAGGTTCTGTTGTCAGCCTCTACCAGATCCCCTGGGACGGAAGCGGCATCACACTTGCGTACAGCCGGTATCTGCGGGGCGGCGAAGCCTTTCTCAGTCCCGCCTATGGTGACCGGTATCTGTGCTACACGGACGGAGATTACTTCTATTTCAATGATAAAGCAGATTCCCGGTACTGCGTCATGCGGTCCCCTCTGCACGGAGACGATCCGGAACCCCAGATCATAGAGGTATATTATGAGGATCTGGCGGAAGAGATCGGTACCTGCGATACCCTGGATCATACCTTCACGGTAAAGACCGATGTGGACGGAGAAACAGAAAGCTTTACTTACCACACTGTTTTCACCAGATTTTTTCTCACCGGGGACACTGCAGGCGACCATGCCGTGAATGCTTATCTGGACAATGTATACAGAGATCTCCGGAAGGAACTGGATTCCTTTGAGACAAGCTATGCCTCCGAAAGCGAATTTCTTCCGCTTCCCGACGGATTGGGCAGTTATATGGAAGTCACAGCCTGGCCCTCCTATCTCAATGACAACTACCTCGGCATCACCATTGCCGAGGAAACCTACTACTCCGGCGGAGCCCACCCCAACACATGGTCAGAGGAATATGTCTTTGACCGCCGAACGGGAAAGCGGATCGCCATTACGGATATAGTGAAAAATTCACCGGAGGAAATCTGTGAGATCGTGGCCCTCTATATAGAAAAGGATCATCCCGGACTTCATTTCTATGAGACCCCGGAGTCCCGGTCAGGCATCCTGGAAGATTTCCGGTTCTTTCTGTCAGAGGAAGGAATAGGCATCCACTATAATACCTATGAGCTGGGAAGCTATGCGGAAGGAAATGAGGATTATGTCATTCCCTTCTGGGAATTTGACTTAAAGCCGGACACCATAATGTACCTGAACACAGAGAAAGTGCGCTATCGCTATTATGCCCGGTTAGAGACAAAGGAGCCGCCTCTCCCCTCCTATATGGAAGCATTGGGAAATATGCTGACAGAACGGCTTAAGGAAGGAACACTCCCTGAGCTTCTGAAAGAACACGCTGCCGGCTGCCGGGAATTGACTTTTGATGAAATGCTGGAAAAAATGACCGATGACCAGAACGGAGTGCTGAAACAGTACTACATATCGGGGAAACGGTCCGGAGATGAATGGTTCTGCCTGGAGGACAGCGGAGATATCTGGATCCGCCAGCTCCGCGAGCAGGACGAAGTTCCCTGTTGGATCTATTACAGATTCCCTCATATGGGAGACGGATACGGCACTGCCCTGGATGCCGGCAGCACCAGTGAAGAATTCTATTTTCTTGCGTGGGAAGATACGGATTATCTGGTGACGGTAAACAGGGACAGCAGGGGAAACATCTCCGCAGTCTCCACCCATTGCCTGTTGGCCGACACCGTATACAACGGCTGGATTCTTCGCCACACCCTTGATGAAAACGGAGAAGTATCCATGGAGTGTCTGTGTTACCGGATGTAAAAGCATTCCCGCTCCGCACAGATGAATACTGCACCTGCAAACTGCCCATCGGCAAAACTGCGGAAGATCGGACTCAAAAAGATGATAAACGGGGGACAGCGCCTTCGCCTTCTGTCCCCCGGGTCACGTTCCTGAATGAAAAGAAGCTGTCATCACAGATACCGCATTAATGAAACATTCCGCCGACCCAGGATGTCACATTGCTCATTCCCTCACTCATCTTCTCACTGATTTCCTGCACTTTCTCCACCGCGTCATTCAGATTCTTCAGGGACTCGGAAAGTTCCTCCGTATCCAGTCCCTCTATGGCGGAATTGATCGCTTCCACATCCAACTCTCCCAGTGCGTCCGCCACCTGCTCCCAGTCCACCGTTTCCAGAGAAGCATTGATATGGGCCAGTGTATCGTTCAGGCTCTCCACATCCAGAGCTGACACCTTCTCCGCCACAGGCCTGCAGATTTCCGTCAGCTCCTGTACCTTGCCGAACAGCAGGATACCTCCTCCCAACAGGCAGAGCGACAGGAAAGATAACACCATACAGATGATCTGTGTACGCTTGAGTTCCTTTATCAGCTTTTGTGTATCAGGGGCTGTTGTCATATGATCCATTTTTTCCTCATTTCCGCGCAGCATGCGCTTTTCTGACTCCGTCAGCTCCGTGCCGGACACGGTGCATAAAGCCTTCCGGTCCGTAAATCTTCTCCCGGAGATTCCTTTGTCTTCCCGTTACCGCCGCTTTTACAGGCAGCTGACAGCTGTCACCTCATTATAGCAAATTGCATATGGGGTGTAAACCCTGCCGAAATGAGTTTTTGACTCATGACCGTTCAATCATGCCGTCCATAAGTGACCGGAGAATATTGACGACCGCTTATTTATGTCGGACACTCGCCCGTCTGAACCCAGGCATCGTTCCCGTCCCCAGTCTATGTGGCATTTTGGCAGCAGTTCAGCCTTCTGCGAACTATAACCCTGCTGCACACTGCGCCCGCAGGTCCCGTAAAATTGCGCAGGAACGCAATTGGGACTTCGCGGTGCCGTATGACTGAACTGATACACGGATTATGCCGGCAACTGCCGATTTTGCTTGAAATATCAATGTTTTTATGTATAATAGAGGTTAACTGTGTAAAATGAAAGTAACCATTCAGAACCAACCTCGAAAACACTGCGCGTTTCCCCGGTGTTTGCCTGGTTCTGAACAGTTACAAATAAATTAAGGAAAACAGAGGTATTGCAATGATACAGGCAAACAATGTAACATTACGAATCGGCAAAAAAGCGCTATTTGAGGACGTGAACATTAAATTTACGGAAGGGAACTGCTACGGCGTCATCGGCGCCAACGGCGCAGGCAAATCCACCTTCCTGAAGATTCTTTCCGGCAGACTGGAGACTACCAGCGGCGATATCACCATTACCCCCGGACAGCGTCTCTCCGTACTGGAGCAGGATCATTTCAAATATGATGACTGCGCCGTTATGGACACCGTCATCATGGGCAACGAGCGGCTGTACCAGATCATGAAGGAGAAGGATGCCCTCTATGCCAAGGAGGATTTCTCCGATGAAGACGGCATCCGCGCCAGCGAGCTGGAAGCGGAATTCGCGGAGATGGACGGATGGGAGGCGGAGTCCAACGCCGCCATGCTGCTGAATGGTCTGGGCATCGATACGGAGTACCACTATTCCACGATGAGAGATCTGGACAGCAATATCAAAGTGAAAGTATTGCTGGCAAAGGCTCTGTTCGGAAACCCCGACATCCTGCTCCTGGACGAGCCCACCAACCATCTGGATCTGGATGCCATCTCATGGCTGGAGGAATTTTTGATCAACTTTGAAAACACGGTCATCGTGGTATCCCATGACCGTTACTTCTTAAATAAGGTATGTACTCACACCGCCGATATCGACTACGGCAAGATTCAGCTCTATGCCGGGAACTACGATTTCTGGTATGAGTCCAGCCAACTGCTGATCCGCCAGATGAAGGAAGCCAACAAGAAAAAGGAAGAGAAGATCAAGGAGCTGCAGGAATTTATCTCCCGCTTCTCCGCCAACGCCTCCAAGTCCAAGCAGGCAACCTCCAGAAAGCGTGCTTTGGAGAAGATCGAGCTGGACGAGATCAAACCCTCCAGCAGAAAATATCCCTACATCGATTTCCGTCCCGAGCGTGAGATCGGAAATGAAGTCCTGACCGTAGAACATCTGTCCAAGACGATCAACGGCGAAAAGGTACTGGATGACATCTCCTTCGTGGCAGGTCATAATGATAAGATCGCCTTTGTGGGAAGTCAGGAGCTTGCCAAGACCACCCTGTTCCAGATCCTGATGGGTGAGCTGGAACCGGACGAAGGCACTGTAAAATGGGGCGTTACCACCTCGCAGGCCTATTTCCCCAAGGACAGCACAAAAGAATTCGATAATGACCTGACCATTGTGGACTGGCTCACCGGCTACTCCCCCATAAAGGATGTGACCTATGTCCGCGGTTTCCTGGGACGTATGCTGTTTGCCGGTGAGGACGGCGTGAAGAAGGTAAAGGTACTGTCCGGAGGCGAAAAGGTACGCTGCCTTCTCTCCAAAATGATGATCAGCGGTGCCAACTGCCTGGTGCTGGACGAGCCCACCAACCATCTGGACATGGAATCCATCACCGCCCTGAACAACGGACTGATCAAATTCCCCGGCGTGGCGCTGTTCTCCTGTCACGACCATCAGTTTGTGGAGACCACCGCCAAC
>JAIEKC010000691.1:0-9736 GCA_029064505.1 Acetatifactor sp. | reverse complement strand
GTAGAAATCTGCTCCATACCTTTTCCCTCCTAATTCCGTCATGCAGGCCCGCGGAAGATCTGAGCCGCATTTAATAACAAAAAGAACCTGCCGGTTCGGCAAGTTCTTTTCTTTGGTATGTTATCGTAACAGTTCAGTGACCTGTCTGATCTGTTATATTTTATCAGATTCTATCCTAATTTTCGGCAAGAATGCCTTCTCTTTCTCTCTGCGCCCTTCGCGCCCTGTCTGTGTCAGGGAACTTTTCGATCACCTGATCAAAGATCTCAACAGCCTTATCATTGTCCCCGTTCTGGTGATATGCCTGTCCCAGATAGAGCCAGCCGTCCGCATTATCAGCATTATAGTATACCGCTTTCACAAGGCTTTCAATAGCAGCCGCATAATCCCCTGTGCGGTATGCCTCCTGTCCCTCCGTAAAATAGGTTTCGGAGAGCCGGGGACCGATATCGCCGAGCAGCTTCGTATACAATGCCTGAAATTCCTCGGAAGTATTCTCCATGACCACATTCTCCGCAATGGTTTCAAGATCGGCTGCCGTGGCCATAACGTCCTCGGGATCCTCCAGATAAGTGGTGGCTACCCGCAGCAGACTGTTGATCGTCTGAAGCATGCCCGAGTCCCCGGTGTATCCGTCCAGTTCCTGCTGCAGAGCGTCATAATCCCTCTGCAGGGACGTTATGCGGGCCTCCTGCTCCTGTATCTGAACCGTCTTGGCATCCGACTCATTGCTGATCCTGGTAATGCTCTCCTGGGCCTGGTTCTTGGCATTGGACTGCGCCGCGGGAACCACCAGAAAATACACAGCCGCCATACCGATCACAAGGCCGATACCGATATTGAGGATCGTGGAGATACCGCCCTTCTTCGGTTCCTTTACATTCAGGGGCTGGATGATGATCTCATTGTCGCTCCGATACCGCACGGAATCGTCCCTCTTTTTCTTCGACGACTGCCTGACATTATCCTCCGGAACAAGCATCAGCTCCACTTCTCTCAGGTAGCGGAGCGCCTGTGTATTATTGCGGTCGATATCTATGCACTTTTTTAATTCCCTCTCCGCATGCTCCCACCGCTCGCTGTCCATATAGAGCAGCGCCAGAAGCAGATGGGCATGGACAAAGCGGGGATTCATGGACAAAACCTTCTTCAGCTGGATCACGGCAAGGTCTCTGCTGTCCTGATGGCAGTAGATCAGCGCCTGATTGTATTTTTTGATGGTCTGATTAATGGAATCCAGCCGGGTGGCATTGGACTGTACCTTGTCGATATAGTCGTCCGCAATATTCTTTTCCGGACGCATATTTTTACTGATGACCCACTCCCTGAGTGCGGAGACCACCTCACCCATCTCAAAGTAGACCAGTCCGAGGAGATTCCTTGCCTCCACATTATTCTTGTTAAATTTCAGACTCTGGCGCAGGCTGGTGATGGCGCCGCTCAGGTCTCTGACACTGGCGCGCTCCAGACCGTCATTGTAAAATCTATTGGAAACACTCATGATCTTTTTATACATGGCCACGTCTGCCCCGCAGCCGGTGCAAAAATCATATTCCGATAATTGACATCCGCAATTATAACAAAACATCAGGATACCTCATTTGCTTTCTCTTCGGATTCTTTTATCATCTTCACAAGCAGATCCGCCATATCCGTCATATCCTGATTATAAATGGCATCCTCTGCATCCTCAACTTCAAGGCTGGGATGGAACTTTTTCAGTTCTTCTTCAAAATTTATCATGATTGAGCAGCTCCTTTATCTCACCTGCCAGATACAGACTTCCCGCAATATAAACGCGCCCGTCCGCCTTCCGGCCGTGCAGCAGCTTACGCAAAGCCGCGGTAACATTATCATACACACTGTAGCGGCAGTCGGGATATCTGTCAAATACCGCCTTAAGACTCTCCAGTCCCAAAGCCCTTCCCGTCTGCATATGGGTGATCGCTATTCCGGAGAAAAGCCCCGACTTCACAAGCTCTTCCACCATTTTCCCGCTATCCTTCTCTCTGACCACGCTGAACAGAAGGCTTCTGTCCCCCTGTACTCCGTCAAGGGAAACGGTTTCCAGAAATGCCCTGATACCGTCCTCATTGTGGGCGCCGTCCACATAGACTCCCGGCAGGACCTCCTCCATACGCCCCGCCCAAAAGCAGTCTTTCACCCCCTGCCTGATCCGGTCCTCCGTCACTGTCCGGCCCCGATCCAGCGCCTCAATGGCATGAACCGCCAGCGCGGCATTCTCCATCTGATAAGAGGCAATGGTCTGCAAAGTAAGGCTAATATAACCATAATACTCAGTACTCACAGAAAAATCAATGCTTTTCTTCTTAAATTTTAAGAACCGATAGTCCTCTTTCGACACAGAATGTGCGGAAATCCCAAGGGCTGCCGCTTTTTCCTCAAAAACCGCTGTGACAGCGGGCTCACTGTCCCAGAATACCACACCGGCACCCGCCTGCATGATCCCCGCCTTTTCCCCTGCGATCTCCTCCGTAGTATTCCCTAAATATTCCACATGATCCAGACTGATATGGGTGATAACCGCCAGTTCCTTCTTGGAGACAGAATTCGTGGCATCCAGCCTCCCCCCAAGCCCCGTCTCCAGAATGCAGAAATCCGGTTCGCTCTCAGGGAACAGCACCATGGCAATAAAGAACAGATATTCAAAATAAGTGGGATGGTAGCCCGCCTTTGCCGGATCGCAGCAGCCGTCGGCCGGTGCCGATGCCTCAAGCCTCTCCCAGTCCAGAAGATCGTAAATGCGGAGAAAAGCCCGCAGGAAATCCTCTTTGGATATCATCCTGCCCTCCACCACGAACCTCTCCCTGATATCCACCAGGTGGGGAGATGAAAACAGCGCCACTCTGTATCCCGCCGCCTCCAGAATACTGCGCATATAGGCACAGACGGAACCTTTTCCGTTTGTGCCTGCCACATGGATGATCTTCATTTTTCTGTCAGGATCACCAAGGCGGTGCAGAAACGCCCTGGTATCCTCCATGGTATTCTTCGCAGTGAAGCGGGGCGTCTCGTTAAGGTACTTCTCCGCCTCCTCGAAAGTTGTGATCACTTGCTTTTTCATAATTCTCTGTCTCTTTTTCACAGCGGCATGGAGCATGCTTGAAAAATCCTTTCCCCGGTTTGCACAACCCCGTTTCACGGCCCCCCTGCGCTCCGATCCGGCCTCCCGCCACATATTTTACGCGCCAAGCTGCGCCAGTCTCTCCTTCACCTGTTCCATCATCTGCGTGTATTTGGCAAGCTTCTCCTTCTCCCCGGCGATCTTCGCCTCCGGTGCCTTGGACAGGAACCTTTCGTTGGAAAGCATGCCGTTGACACGGGCAAGCTCGCCCTCCAGCCGTTTCTCCTCCTTCTTCAGACGCTCTATCTCCTGGGCGATATCCACCAGCTCCGCAAAGGGAATATAGAGCGTCGCGCCCGGGATCACCACAGACACCGCGTCCTGAGGGATACCCGCCCCGGCTTTCGCCTCGGTCATCCCGCCGGGCACTGCGGCGCTGACCATAGTCACCTCATTTGCATAGGCCAGGGAGGCGAAGAAAAGCCTGCCCTCGGTGAAGGTATCCAGGATTCCCTGATCCTCGCTGACCACATAGACGCCGGCCTTGCGGCTGGGCGCCACATTCATTTCGGTGCGGATATTCCGGATGCCCCGGACTGCCTCCTTGATGATCTCAATGTCCTTCTCTTCCTTTGTAAAGCTCCTCTGCTCCGTATATTCCGGCCAGCGGCTGATCATAATGGACTCTTCCGTGCAAAGTTCGAAATCACTTGACGAGGTGTTTTCGGGCTTCGTGGTTTCCTTCACACTGCTCCGGAGGGTACAGAAGATCTCTTCCGTAATAAACGGCATATAGGGATGCAGCAGCTTCAGCGCGTCGATCAGCACCGTCTTAAGAGTCCAGAGCGCGGCATTCTGACTTGACGCATCGTCTGAATTATACAGACGGGGCTTTACCATCTCGATATACCAGTCACAGAACTCGTCCCAGATAAAGTCATAGACCTTCTGTACTGCGATACCGAGCTCAAAGCTCTCCATATTGTCGGTGACATCCCTCACCAGCGTATTCAGCCTAGACAATATCCATTTATCCACAGGCTCCAGGGCATCCGTTCCGGGAGCCGTTATCTCCTTGCCTTCCATGTTCATCAGTATAAAGCGGGAGGCATTCCACACCTTGTTGGCAAAATTGCGGCTGTTCTCCACCCTCTCATAATAGAAACGCATATCGTTTCCGGGAGCATTTCCCGTGATCAGGGTCAGACGCAGCGCATCCGCGCCGTACTGCTCGATGATCTCCAGCGGATCGATTCCGTTGCCCAGGGATTTGGACATCTTCCGCCCCTGGGCGTCCCGTATCAGTCCGTGGAACAGCACAGTTTTAAAGGGCTTCTCCCCCATATGCTCATAGCCGGAGAAGATCATGCGGATAACCCAGAAGAAGATGATATCATAGCCCGTCACCAGTACATCCGTGGGATAAAAGTATTTCAGATCCTCCGTCTGATCCGGCCAGCCCAACGTCTCAAAGGGCCACAGCGCGGATGAGAACCAGGTGTCCAGCGTGTCGGGATCCTGGGTCAGGTGCTCATGACCGCATTTGGGACATACTTTCGGCATCTCCTTTGCCACGGTAACTTCACCGCATTTATCACAGTAATAGGCCGGGATCCTGTGCCCCCACCAGAGCTGACGGCTGATGCACCAGTCGCGGATATTGTCCGTCCAGTTAAAGTAAGTCTTCTCCATCCGCTCGGGGATCAGTTTGATCTCGCCCTTCTTCACCGCCTCCACGGCAGGCTTGATCAGTTCGTCCATCTTCACAAACCACTGCTCCTTCACCAGGGGCTCTATGGTAGTCTTGCAGCGGTCATGGGTGCCCACATTGTGGGAGTAGTCCTCGATCTTCACCAGCAGGCCCCGGCGCTCCAGTTCCTCCACAATGGCCTTTCTGGCCTCATAGCGGTCCATGCCCGCATATTTGCCGCCGTTTTCATTGATGGTGGCGTCATCATTCATCACATTGATAATGGGCAGGTCATGCCTCTTTCCCACCTCAAAGTCGTTAGGGTCGTGAGCCGGCGTGATCTTTACCACGCCTGTGCCAAACTCCCTGTCCACATAGGTGTCGGTGACCACCGGGATCACACGGTCCATAATGGGCAGCATCACGCTCTTACCGATCAGGTGGGCATATCTCTCGTCCTCCGGATGGATGGCCACGGCGGTATCTCCCAGCATGGTCTCAGGCCGGGTGGTGGCAAAGGTCAGAAACTCCGTCTCACTGGGAGTTCCGTCCTCCTTCATCACAGGATATCTGATGTGCCACAGATGACCCGCCTGCTCCTGGTATTCCACTTCCGCATCGGAGATGGAGGTATTGCATACAGGGCACCAGTTGATGATCCGTGCGCCCTTGTAGATATAGCCTTTTTCATGCATCTTCACGAACACTTCCGTAACCGCCCTGTTACAACCCTCGTCCATGGTAAAGCGCTCCCTGTCCCAGTCGCAGGAGGAACCCATCTTTTTCAGCTGGGAGATGATACGGCCGCCGTACTCCTTCTTCCACTCCCATGCCCTTTCCAGGAATTTCTCCCTGCCAAGGTCATGTTTGTCAATGCCTTCCTCCTTCAGCTTCTCAATGATCTTTACCTCGGTGGCAATGGAGGCGTGATCGGTTCCGGGCTGCCAGAGGGCATTATATCCCTGCATCCGCTTGAAACGGATCAGGATGTCCTGCATGGTATTGTCCAGAGCGTGCCCCATGTGAAGCTGTCCCGTGATATTTGGCGGGGGGATCACAATGGTAAAAGGTGTCTTGCTGTGATCCACCTCCGCGTGAAAGTATTTCTTTTCCATCCATCTCTCATACAATTTTTCCTCTATGCCCCTGGGGTCATAGGTCTTCGCCAGTTCTCTGCTCATTAGAATGCTCCTCTCTGCTGTCTCCGATATCCACTCGCATGTCTGTACAAACAGGCAGTTCCCTGTGTACAAAAGAACGCCCTTTGCCGGTCTGTCCGGCAAAGGGCGTTATCAACGCGGTACCACCTTTGTTCCATACCGGGATCGCCCCCGGCAGTCTCAGCGACTTCCATGAAAGTCTTATCCGATAACGGGGATAACCCGTGAAGACTTACACCGGCAACACACTGCCGGGTATACGCGCGCCGATCCCTGTTCCGCTTCCGCATATACCTGCATTGCACTGCCGCTCTGGGCCCTCCGGCTTAAAAGCTACCTTCCGCATCCTTTCCTTCAAGCAGCCTTTCAGCGCCCCCAGGGCAGCCGCTCTCTCTTTTAAGGGGCGATGCGTACTCCTCTTCGTCACAGCCTTTATCATACAAAAATATAATCTATATCTTACGGTTTGTCAATTCCCTTTTTCAGTGATACGCCACCGAAGGCAACAGTTCAGATCCCTGCCTGAACTGTTACGACCGGAGCATGTCTGGATCCGCAGGACCCTATACCAGCACGACCTCCACCTGCAGGCTCTCCTTCCCCGTCAGCTCCCGGGTCCTTGCATCGGGCTGTCCGAAGCCTGTGCTGACCGTAAAGCGGGTTCCCTCCACCAGGCGCCGGCCCTCATCGTTTACCACGGTGAAAGCCTCCCGGTCAACGGGCACTTTTACCTGCTTCTTCTCTCCGGGCCGCAGAGAGACTCTCATAAAGCCGCAGAGTCTGGGAGCGGGAGTGGCAGAAGCGGAATCCTCGGCCCTGATATAGACCTGTATCACTTCCTCCACAGCCCTTTCGCCCCGATTGACTGCCGTTGCGGCAATTTCAAGCAGGTCTCCGGAATGCAGCTCCACCGCCTGCGCCTCCGCCGCCTGTTCCTCCTTCCGGGAATTTATGGTCTGCCCGCAGCATTCCACACTTTCCAATACCACATCGCTGTAGGTCAGTCCGTATCCGAAAGGATAGAGGGGCGTTCCGGTAAAGTACCGGTATGTTCTTTCCCTCATGGAATAATCTGTAAAGTCCGGCAGATCCTCCGTATCGCGATAGAAGGTGACAGGCAGTTTTCCGGAGGGCGAGATCTCCCCGAACAGGATATCCGCCACCACTCTTCCGCCCCTGGCGCCGGGATACCATGCCTGGAGCACTGCCTCACAATATTCATGGGCATATCTCAGATCCATGGCGCTTCCGGTCATATTGACCAGGATCACAGGCTTTCCGACCCCCACCACAGCCTCCATCAGCCTTCTCTGAGACTCCGGGAGAAGCAGATCCGCCTTGTCCCCTGACGCATAGCTGTTGCCGGTATCGCCCTCTTCTCCCTCCAGGCTTTCGTCCAGTCCCACACAGAGGACGACCACATCGCTGTGTTTTGCCACGATCACGGCCTCGCTGATACGGTCAGGCCCGGCGGACAGATTCTGCACCTTTTCCTTAAAGAGATGACTGCCCTCAGAGTAGTAAACTCTGACGTCTTCTCCCACAGCGTCCTGGATCCCCTCCAGAACAGTGATGTATCTGGATGAGGTGCCGTGATAATTTCCGATCAGCGCGGCACGGCTGTTGGCGTTAGGACCGATGACGCCGATGGTTTTCAGACGGTTCCGGTCAAGGGGCAGGATCCCGTTATTCCGGAGCAGCACTACCGACTCCGCCGCCGCCCGGTCCGCCAGCTGCAGATGCTCTTTGCATTCTATCACTTCATAACCGATCTTATCATATTCCGTCTCGTCGAAAAGCCCCAGCAGGAAACGTGTGGTAAAGAGTCTCTCGGCCGCCCGGGTGATATCTTCCTCCGTGATCAGCCCCTGCTCATATGCCTTCATCAGATGCAGATAGGTATTGCCGCAGTTCACATCACAGCCGGCTTTCAGCGCCATGGCCGCAGATTCCTCCGCCGTATCCGTCACCATATGCCGGGTATGGAAATCCCGGATAGCCCAGCAGTCCGACACGAAATGCCCCTCGAACTCCCATTGTCCTCTCAGAATATCCCGGATCAGTGTGGTACTGCCGCAGCAGGGCTCACCGTTTGTCCTGTTGTAGGCTCCCATGACGGACTCCACCCCGGCCTCCTTCACAAGCTTCTCAAAGGCAGGCAGATAGGTCTCCCACATATCCTTTTTCGTTGCCGTGGCGTTGAACTCATGGCGCAGCGCCTCAGGGCCGGAATGCACCGCAAAATGCTTGGCGCAGGCCGCCGCCTTCATGTATTCTCCGTCTCCCTGCAGTCCTTCCACAAAGGCCTTGCCCAGCTCTCCCGTGAGATAGGGATCCTCCCCGTAAGTCTCGTGGCCCCTGCCCCATCTGGGGTCCCGGAAAATGTTCACATTGGGAGACCAGAACGTCAGACCCTTATAGATATCTCTGTCACCTTCTCCGCTGTAGGCATTGTACTTCGCCCTGCCCTCCGTAGCGATCACATCCGCCGCCTGCTCCAGAAGCTCTCTGTCAAAGGAGGCTCCCATGCCGATGGCCTGGGGAAACATAGTCGCCACGCCGGCTCTTGCAACGCCGTGAAGCCCTTCATTCCACCAGTTATAAGCGGGCACCCCCAGCCGTTCAATGGCCGGAGCCCCATATTTCAGCTGCTCCGCCTTCTCCTCCAGGGTCATTTTCCCCACCAGTTCCCTTGCTCTGTCTCTGGCTGTTTTTCTGTCCATAACATTCCTCATCCGCGCGTTGCGACGCGCACCTGCAACAACGGCCGGATACGCTTTTTTTATCCGACCTCTCATACCATGCCTTTCCTGAAACGCGTTTGAAAACACTTTCACGGTTTCATTTTATCATAGTTCCTACCGGCATTCCTGCCATTTGATGCTAAAGTCCGTATCATTTTTTGCTTTCCGGCGCCCGGACTTTTCCGTCTTAGAACACATATCCAAACCCCAGAATAGTGAATCTCTTTTCTTCGTCGCCTGCCGCCATTCTGATCTCCACATGATGCTCCTTCCGCTCCCTTCCCCGGAACAGGATCAATGCGTTGCAGTGAACCCACCCCACTTCCCGGGGATCGATCACACGCACCTTCTCTCCGTCCACAGAGACCTCCGCGCGCCCCCACAGAGGAGATGCGGAATCCTTCTCCACGATCAGCAGCGCGCTGCAGACAATATCCATGACAAAGGGGCGGCCGCCGCCCGTATGCATCCAGTTGTCAGGGAATTCCGGAGTGCGGAAGAGATCCCTGTCCCGTTCCACCTCCTGTAGATCCGTATCCGTGCCCGAGAAATCGCCGCAGCAGATCCGGGCAGTCTCCTGTCCGCATCTCCTGTCCATGAGTTGTATCTTTTCAAATTCCGTTCCGTATACGGGCGGGATATTATCAGGAAAATCCGCTGACTGACAGCTCCCGGGCCCATCCGGCGCCCAGGGAGATCCTTTTCCCGCCCCATCCGGCGCCGGAGATCCCCACGCTCCGTCCGCCGTCCTCAGCATATGCAGCATACAGTCCGCCATCACCTTATGGCCCGTGTTGGAGGGATGATACACATCATAGAAATACTGGTTTTTGCTGATCACCCTTCCTGTCTCCGGCTTTCGATAGAATTGTTCCACCACGCAGTCTCTGAGGCTGACCATGGGAAGGCCATATGCCTCCCCCACCTTCATCAGGCGCTCCTGGAGATTCTGGTCGTTGGAGAATACCGAGAACAGCAGGATCACCGCCGGTTTCCCGGAGCTTTTCAATATTTTCCGTACCAGGGATTCAAAGCATTCCCCTTTTGTCTCGTCGCC
>JAIEKC010000690.1:0-2773 GCA_029064505.1 Acetatifactor sp. | reverse complement strand
GAAATATGCCAGTCCTCCTTTTGTGCCGACTGCCATACCTTCAGGCGCCTCGCCGCCTCCTCCCAGACATATTTATCCACTTTCCAGAGCAATCCCGTATTCTCAAACACCGAGACAAAATCCTTCGGCAGGATCCACCCCTTCTCCGGATGATTCCAGCGGACCAGCGCCTCCGCTCCAACCACCGTTCCCCCCGCATTCACCTGTGGCTGCAGGAAAATGCAGAACTGTTCCTCGTCCAATGCCTTCTCCAGCTCACCGACCAGCCTTCTCTCATATAGTGTTTTCTCCAGAAGCTGATCGTTAAAATAGGCAAAAAAAGTATCATACTCTCCCTTGATCGAATCGATGGCCATCTTCGCCTTATTGCACATCTGGGCGGCGGATTCCTCTCTGTCGTTTATCTCGTATACACCGGCACAAATGTGCATCCGGTAAAGGGCATTGCTGAATTCGTTCCGCATGGTGAGCGTATGCTTATCGATCTCGTCCTCCGAAAAATTATCCTCCGCGATCAGCAGACCAAACTCATCTCCCGACAGACGGCCATATACCTCCGCAAACCCTGCGGTCTTCCGCAGCAGCTCCGCCTGTGTCAGCAGCACATCGTCACCGCTGGCCTCGCCGAACAGTTCATTGTATACCTTAAAACCGGAAATGTTGGTACACATAAGATAATATTTTTTATCCGGATTCTGTCTTACGGTACTTTCCACCTGCTCATAAAAATATTCCCTGTTGTAGAGTCCTGTAAGCTCATCGTGAGTCATGCGGTAATGCTCTTTCTGAAAAGCCGCCATCTCCTCCGTCCTGTCCTTCACCACAAAGAAATAGCCGATACACTCATTCCGGGAGTCCTTCAGTTTGTGATAGACATTTTCCAAATGGCGGGGACTGTTGTCAATGGATCTCTTTTCCATCCACTGAAAGCTGTCCTCCAGAACCTCCTGATGACTTTCAAACCAGGGCTTAAATTCCTTCTCTGCCGCTTCTTTGATATCCAGATGTTGAAAATCCGCAGTGACTCTCTTATTGACAAAGACACATTTCCCCCACAGGTCAAAGCAGAACACCATCTCGCTCATATCGTTTATGGCAAAGGTCATTGTCCGTTCTATCAGCTCTCTGGAGACATAGAACAGAGAAAAATGACCGATTGCGGAAGACATGATAAAATAAAAGAAAACAGACGGATCGATAAAGCCCCTGAGCCGCCAGTTAAGAATACTTGCCCCAAAGGTCAGCAGGAATAATCCCAATACCACAAGATACTGCACACGGTAAAATCTGGGAGTCTTTACCGCCTTGAATGCCAGCGCGGCAACGCTGCACAATGTCAGAAGATAGGCCACGATGAGATGAAAGGCAAAGGGCCATCGATACCCCGCCGCCCTGTAAAAGATCTCACCTCCCACAGACACAGCCTCCACGCGGAACAGAAAGTTCAGAAACACATTACATGTCATCATCAGAGTATCCGCCACCGCCGCCCCATAGATCATGTTCCTGACGGTATGACTGCCCCGAAAGATCCGGGTATATTCCCTTGTATAATACAGCATGCAGATAAGCGTCCAGTCAATGCAGACACAGTATGCATTCAACGCAATGCTGGTCACGAAATAGCTGGTGGAGAGGACCGAAACCGCATTTACGGTCAAAAGAGCCAATACCATACTCAGAAAGGAGGACACCGTTTTGGCCAGCCTTCCCTCAATCCTGCGGGTCTGATAAATACAGATGCACATGAAAGCCATCATCAATAAGAATACAATTCCCAACGCCATCTTCATATCTGTGTCTCGTCCTCCCGAGTCCGGGGATCCCGCCGCCTGTGACTGTCGGGAGTCCATTCCGGACAACTCGCTGTTCTGCCTTGAATATGGACTTATTTTACCATATTTAAAAGAAGTGTGAAACAAAATTATTTTTATCTGTTGCAATATTGTAATTACGATTCCGATATCCCCCGGCACATGAAGATCAATTGAAGTCCGCTTTCAAAATGAACATCCATGTACAAAATCTGAAGATTGCTTTCAAAATGTGAAATTCGGCCGCAAGACAGGAACCTCTGCCTGCATTCGACCTTCCCGGACCGCTTCCATACATTATGGAAAATATAATTACAGAAAACTTTCCGTTCGTTACAATATCCTAAGATTTACCTTTGGAAGTGTCGATAAAATTATACAAACTTATGAAATGGCCAGGAAACGGATTTCAGCCTTTCATCGCACTGCTCCAACAACTCAAACCAATGCGATTCCATATGAAATCGCGCCAGGGAACTGCGCGGAACCAGTGCGGTCACTACATCAGAATCAGGGAGGATATCGCCATGTCAATGAACATCACACAGGATTACAGTCAGTTTTATAAGGGAACAGAACCGTTAAAAAGCTATGGTTCCGGTGGGAACGGCCTTGTGCCAAAGGATACTCTGGTCAGATATGAACTTCAGACCACTGACGAACAGGGAAATAAAATTATGGATCCCATGACCAAAGAAGAAGCGCTGAAGGTCATGAAGGAGATCTCCGGCAGGTACGGTGAAAATGTTCTGGTAGAATTTTCAGGCGACGGTCTGGACGCTTTGGCCCAGAGCATCAGAGAACAGGCCGCGGCAAGAAAAGGCAGTCCGGAACTGACCGAAGAGGAACAGGCTGAGAGAATCAGAAAACAGGAATTGATGGAGCAGAGTATTGTCCATCTGGAAAATACGCACAGGCTGATCATCCCCAATATTCAGACCAACAAGAAGCTCTATGAC
>JAIEKC010000069.1:0-3465 GCA_029064505.1 Acetatifactor sp. | reverse complement strand
CTTCGCATCTGCCGAAGCCTGTCATACTTTTTATCATGGGTGCTCCAATCCGGACAGGAAAACTCTGCCACGGATATCATTTTAACACAAAGATAACTTTTCATCAATAATATATTTATCCGACTCCGGGCAGTAAACTTTTTATTCCTTTTCCCGGAGATTTCTGGTATACTTGTCATCATCAGCAGCTTTCATATGCAATTGCCCGGAAACGGTCAGGCAGATCCGGATGACCGCCCGGAGCAACTACAGAAATCTGATTTTATTGACTGAAGAACTGTCTCAAAATATCCTGCGGACAGACGCGAAGTGTGACAGATCATTTTGCGGCAGTTCCCCAAAAAGAATCGAGGACTCAATATGGCATTTGACGGAGTAACCATAGCCAATGTGGTATCAGAAATGAAAAAGGAACTGATCGGCGGAAGGCTCTATAAGATCGCCCAGCCGGAGGAGGACGAACTGCTCCTCACCATCAAACAGCCCACAGGACAGAAAAGGCTGTGCATCTCGGCGGGAGCGTCCCTCCCTCTGATCTACCTGACCGAAGCCAATAAACCCAGCCCCATGACGGCCCCCAGCTTCTGTATGCTGCTTCGGAAGCATCTGCAGAACGGCCGGATCACGGAGATATCACAGCCGGGACTGGAACGAATCGTCCGTATCCAGGTGGAACATCTGGACGAAATGGGCGACCTGCGCCACAAGACTCTGGTGGTGGAGATCATGGGCAAGCACAGCAACATAATCTTCTGTAACGACGACAACATGATCATCGACAGTATCAAGCATGTGTCCGCCGCCGTCAGCTCCGTCAGGGAAGTTCTTCCCGGAAAGCCCTACTTCATAGCGCAGACCCAGGACAAGCTGGACGCCCTTGCCACGGACTACGACACGTTCCGCGACACTCTTTCCTCCAGGCCCCAGCCTGCTTTTAAGGCGCTCTATGGCAGCTTTACAGGCATCTCCCCCATCCTGGCTCAGGAGCTGTGCTACGAAGCGGGAATAGACGGGGAGCAGCCCACCGCCGCCATGAAGGAGGGAGATTACCGATCCCTGTTCCATGTTTTCACCGATATGGTCAATGCCATCCGGGAGGAGCGCTTCTCACCCAACATTGCCTACACCGGTAAAAAGCCTGTGGAATTCGCCGCCCTTCCTCTGACAATGTACACCGGCGGAGAAGACGAACTCGTCTCCTATGCTTCCATGTCAGAGCTTCTGGAGCACTATTACGCGGAAAGGAACACCCTTGCCCGCATCCGCCAGAAATCCTCCGACCTGCGCCGCATTGTACAGACGGCGCTGGAGCGCAATGTGAAGAAATATGATCTGCAGCTGCGCCAGATACAGGACACGGAGAAGCGGGAAACCTACCGCATTTACGGCGAACTCCTGAATACCTACGGCTATGATGCGAAACCCGGTGCAAAATCCCTGGAAGCACTGAATTATTACACCAACGAAAACATCACCATTCCTTTAGATGCTACTCTCACAGCCACCGAAAATGCCAAGAAATACTTCGACAAATACAATAAGCTGAAACGCACTCATGAGGCCCTGTCCCAGTTAACCGAGGAGGTCAGATCAGAGATCGACCATCTGGAATCCATATCCACAGCCCTGGACATCGCCCTCCACGAAGAAGATCTTGCCGAGATCCGGGAAGAGCTCACCGAGAGCGGCTATATCCGCAGGAAGGGCGGCGGCAAAAAACAGAAGATCACCAGCAAACCCTTCCATTATATCAGCAGCGACGGCTTCCATATGTATGTGGGAAAAAATAATTATCAGAACGACAACCTGACCTTCCGATTCGCCACGGGAAACGACTGGTGGTTCCACGCAAAGAAAATCCCCGGCTCCCATGTGGTGGTCAGGCTCGGCAATGCGGAGGAGCTGCCTGACCGTACTTTTGAGGAGGCCGCCAGACTTGCCGCCTACTACTCCAAAGGCAGGGATCAGGAGAAAGTGGAGATCGACTATATCCAAAAAAAGCATGTGAAAAAGCCCGGCGGGGCAAAACCGGGGTTTGTGGTCTATTACACGAACTTTTCCATGGCTATTGACAGCGATATTTCCGGAATACAACAGGTGGCAGAGTAAAAACTGCCGCCTGTATGAGCATTGACATAAATTTGAAGGCTTGTTAGAATACAAGTATCAGGCAATTGGGTCATAATTATGATTATGGAGGAATAACTGAAATGTACAACTGTCATCTACATATATACCTGGCAGGTCAACCGTGTCGTGCGTTTGAAGTGATAAGGGAGATGCCCCCTCTGGAGCATTTCACCCATACATTCTCTGAAAGCGGCAGTCTGGAAGCGGCCATGGCATCCGGAGCGGATGTCATCATAGCCGATCTGTCCGATCAGGAGATCAGAACCGCTTTACAGGTCCTGACATCGGAGGAAAACCATGCTTCTCAGATCATCCTGTTGGCAGATAAAGACCAAACGGATCTTCTGACAAAGGAACCCGAATTCCTGAATATGACGGAGACCGCCGGTGTCCATCACATTTCCGGTGCCTGTGATACTCACAGAACCGGCCGCATCTGTGATATCTGGATCTGTCCCATGTCGGACGGGGAAGTACGGTTCCGCTTTTTGAGATGGCAGCAATCCTGTAAAATGAACCGGGATTTCTGGCAGACCAGTCAATATCTTGAGGCTACGATCAACAATATCCCGAATCTGATCTGGTATAAGGATAAAGACGGTATTCACAAGAAAGTGAACGACAGCTTCTGCCGGACAGTGAACAAGACCAAACAGCAGGTGGAGGGCCGCGGACACGCCTACATCTGGGATGTGGAGCAGGAAGACCCGGCCTGCATAGAATCGGAGCGGGAGGTCATGAGCAAAAAGCAGACCTTTGTGTCCGAAGAGATCATCAAAGCGGGAGACGGTATGAGAACCCTTACCACCTACAAGTCGCCTCTCTATGATCTCGACGGCAGCGTGATGGGAACCGTGGGCGTGGCGATCGACGTGACACAGGAGCGTGCCTATGAACAGGAGATCATACAGCAGAATCAGAGATTAGAGACGATCTTCAGCACCATAGACTGTGGTGTTATATGCCATACGGTTGACGGTTCACGCATTCTCAGCGTAAACAGGGCTGCTCTAAAGATCCTGGGATATGAGACGCAGGAAGAATTGATGGCGGACAGATTTCATTTTATAGCCGCAACCATAATGGAAGAAGACAGGGACATGCTCTGCGAGTGCATTCAGACACTGCAAAAGGAGGGTGACAGCGTCAACGTGGAATACCGCGTGCGGCATAAGGACGGAAATATCCTGCACGTCATGGGCAATATCAAACTTTTCCGGGAAAAGGGAGAGCTCTTTTACCAGCGCTTTCTTCTGGACTGCACCGCACAGAAGCTGCAGGAACGCGAGACCCCGCGCCGGACGATGGTGCTGGTGCGGGCTTTGGGCATGGATT
>JAIEKC010000689.1:0-4950 GCA_029064505.1 Acetatifactor sp. | reverse complement strand
GCCCTGACTTCCAGAATATTGTGATACAGTTCCAGAATGGACACGTCAAAGGTTCCGCCGCCCAGATCAAACACCAGGAAACGGGTATCCCGGGTCTTGTCATACAATCCATACGCCACGGCTGCGGCAGTCGGCTCGGAGATCATCCGCTCCACTTTCAGTCCCGCCAGTTCTCCCGCTCTCTTGGTGGCTTTCCGCCTCTTATCGTCAAAGTACGCGGGAACACTGATCACAGCCTCCGTGACCTCCTCACCCAGATAGGCCTCCGCATCCTCCTTCAGGGCACGGAGCACCAGGCCGGACAGCTCCTCCGGTTTGAAACGCTTTCCGCTTAAAATATAATCCCTCTCCGTTCCCATACTCCGCTTGAAAGTCTGGGCCACGGAATCAGGGTAAAGGCTCATCCGCTCTCTGGCAGTCTCCCCCACATACACATTTCCCTCTTCATCCACACTGACCACGGAAGGCGTCAGGTTCTTTCCCAGTCTGTTGGGAATGATCCTGGGACCTTCTTCCGAAAAATATGCGATCAAACTGTTGGTGGTGCCCAAATCAATTCCTACTATCATTTACTTCCTCATCCCTTCCACGTTATCCCCGAACACAGTATGCTTAACGGCAAGCATAAACTCATCCCGGGGAAATATCTCCAGATTCCGGGTAAGACGTTCCAGCGCTTCCCGGTCTTTCCCCTGCCGGTACAGAAACACTATGTAGACTCCTTCCAGTTCCTTGCAGAAAGGGTTGGTGCAGAAATGGCATCTTTCCGCAGTGTCTTTCTGGTCAAAGAGTTCCTGCAGCGTATCGGGAGACGCCGTGTAAAAGCTGCCCAGTATTCTGTAATACAACTTGCTCTTGGCGCTGTTGAAAAAGCTGTCCCCGGTCTGGAAGAATTCCCGGTTGAGCCGGATCCGGAGCTTCTCGCCGTACTTCTTCCCCCGCTTGTCGTCCCCGCAGACAATGCATCCGAAGACAACATCCGCCAGCAGGCGGTGTTCCTTTCCTTTATCCGTATTGCAGGCGATCACTTCCTCCAGATACCGAACAGCCGTCTTCGCGGTTCCGAAGATCAGTTCCGCCCATGCGGCCTGCAGATAATAATCGCTGTAATATGGCTTCCGCTCACTGTTTCGCATATGTCTGAGGTATCTGCTGACGGGGTCGTCCTTATCCAGTCCCAGTTCCTTCCGCCATGCATCCAGAATCTCCCTGGTCTTCCGCTCATCACCGTTTCTGCTGAACAGGTCCGCCCTGCGCATATATTGCTGCCGGATATCCTGTCCGTATATCTGCCGGTATATATTGTCCGCGGCATCCGTCTGTCCCATGCGCAGTTTGCACTCCGCCAGTTCCTCCATACTGCGTATGCTCCGCTTTTTTCCTTTGCTGAGCTGTTCGAACCGCATATGCGCCGTCAGCGCCCTTCTGTAGTCACCCAGAAGGGAATACAGATGCCCCATATCCTCATATATGACAGGAGACATATTTTCATCCATGTGCAGGACAGCCTTCCTGATGCAGACAAGCGCCTTATCATAATCTCCCATGTATCTGTAGACGAAACTCAGACCATTCAATGCGTAGCTGTTTGTCGGTTCCAGGGCAACGGCCTTCTCAAAATCCTCCTTTGCCTCCGCATAATGGTGCGCCGCCCTGTGATACAATCCGCGCTCCACAAACATATAACTGTCCGGATAATGATAAAGATACTCCGTCAGGATCCGCAGCCCCTCCTGATACAGGGTCATATCTCCCTTTTCCACACGATCCCGATACTTTTCACGAAAATGGCACAGCTTATTGTTCAGTACCGACAATTCCATTATCCTGTGGGTAAGCTGATACCGGTAGGCCTCCAGAATATCGCTCCTGATCTGATTTTTCTCAGCCTCATCCAGTATCCTCTCCAGATCTTCCTTATAGTCCAGATCCAGATACACCTTTGCCATATATTCATAAGCCTTTACAAAACCGGGAAAATACCGGATACACTGTGTGCCGCTGCGGATCACTCCTGCGGCATCCAGCTGCTTTCGATAAGCCTCCAGCGAAGCGGCATAGGCCGCAAATACCTGATACTCCTCCACCAGCCTGTTTACCAGTTCCAGGCACTGTTCATACTCTTCCATTTCCGCGAAAAGCTGCGCCTGCTCCAACAGTATCCCAATGTCCTTGGGATGATTCGTGAGGACCGCATTCCCCTCTTCCACAGCTTTCCGAAACTGTTCCTTATCTTTGAAACCCAGATTGTGATAGCACTGCATCCGGATCCGATGAGCCTGCCTGAGCCGGTCACGGTCCTTCCTCTTCTCTTCCTCAGGTTCATCGGACTCCAGCTTCTTACGCAGAGATTCTTCCCATGCACGGGTCATGGCAATGGAGTCCTCGTACTCCGCCTCCTCCACAAAAAGCTTTGCCATCAATCCGTTAAATTCCGCTTCCTTTTCGGGCGGCAGCTGCTTTTCTATGCTGACCGCCAGCATGACCCCTCCGGATATCTTACCGTCCTGCAGATAACACCAGCACAGCTCCAGCGCAGGTTCCCACGCCCGCGTCTCCCGGTATTCCTTTTCCAGTTCCTTCTCTATCTCCGCGTTGATCTTCACCAAAAGCTCCATAAAAGCTTCGTCAGAACCGCCGGAAAGAACCTTCTCCGCACAGTTTTTCGCTTTCCTGTACTGTCCTTTTTCGTAATACCACTCCGTCAGACGGACATTTGCCATATAATGATCATCATTTTCTTCTTTCAACTCTTCGTAAATCCGTGCAGCCTTCTCACGAAAATGACCGTTATCCGTTCCCTCCTGCTTCCACAGTATCTCCGCGGTATTATAACGCACCATGCCGTCTTTGGGATGCTTTTCCAACAGTTCTTCCATCAGTGCCACTGCTTCCGCAGACTTTCCCTGTCGGTTCATCAGATCTCCCCGGCAGATTTCCAAAACAGGATGACAGATGCCCAGCGTGTCCGCATTCGCAATATTCTCCGCCGCCTCCTCAAGCTTTCCCTCGGCCAGAGCCTGCCATGTACGGTCATAACACTGCATGAACAGGTCATAATCACCGTCCTCCGGGCCTTCGAACCGGGAAAATTCCACATCCTCACCGCGCTCACATTTATTCAGGATATAACGCACGAAATCCGCAGGAAACCGCTCTCGCAGTCCGGCCGCGTCCTTGACAATGGAAAGCCTTTTATCCAACAGCTTCCACACATCCGTAGGAAGTTTAAAATGATCCATCAGAAATCTCAGCAGCTTAAACCGACAGTTTTCCTCATCCTCCAGAGACAGGAAGCAGTCCTCCGCAAACAACTTTTCCCAGAGCTTCAGATCCTGCCGGGTGTGGATATTGCTATAGATTTCAGCTGCCTTTTCCATCCACAGACCGGAGGGCGTGGTGTCCCTGGGAGGCTCTTCCTGTACTTCGCCGTCTTCCTTCGCCAGTCTGCAGGCTTCCTCATAAGCGTTTCGAAGGCGTTTAAACCCTTCCGGATCATCCTCGGGGTTGGTAACGGACAATCTGTCGCGATAAGCATTCCTGATCCGTTTCTCATCCTTCGTCTCTTCTATTCCAAGGATCCGAAAAATCTCCATCCTGTTTACCCTGTCCATCTCACACTCCTGCCTCCCATCATTCATGCCGCCCAGACATAACTTTCGCTACCCGATCCGAATGAGAAATGCCGTACTTTCAGACGAATTTATTCGTCTTACATTTCCCTGGCGTGCGACTTGGAACGTCTTTTCACCCTGCGCACTTCGGGAATCATTTCCCGAAGTGCCGCAACGCACAGGGAGAGCAGAATGCAGCTTCTGCTCTCCCTGAATATGATTTACTTAAAAAGTAAACTTATCTGCAAAATAAGCATCCAGTTCTGCAATCGCTACACGCTCCTGCTCCATGGAATCCCTGAAACGTACGGTGACACAATTGTCTGTCTCGGAATCGAAATCATAAGTAACACAGAAAGGAGTCCCGATCTCATCCTGACGACGATATCTCTTGCCGATGTTCCCCCTGTCATCAAATTCGCAGTTATATTTTTTGGATAATTCCGTGTAGATCTTCTCCGCACCCTCATTGAGCTTCTTGGAAAGGGGCAGCACACCGATCTTGACAGGTGCCAGCGCGGGATGGAAACGGAGTACGGTGCGCATATCGCCTCCCTCCAGTTCCTCCTCGTCGTAGGCTGCGCAGAGGAACGCCAAAACCACGCGGTCCGCACCCAGAGAAGGCTCGATCACATAGGGTATGTATTTCTCCTTCTTCTCGTCATCAAAATAGCTCATATCCTCGCCGGAGGTATTGGCATGCTGGGTCAGATCATAGTCGGTTCTGTCCGCAATGCCCCAGAGCTCGCCCCATCCGAAGGGGAACAGAAATTCAATATCGGTAGTTCCCTTGCTGTAGAAGCATAATTCTTCAGGGCTGTGGTCACGCAGGCGCATCTCCTCCTCTTTCATGCCGAGAGAGAGCAGCCAGTCGCGGCAGAATCCTCTCCAGTACTGGAACCACTCCAGATCCGTGCCTGGCTCACAGAAAAATTCCAGCTCCATCTGCTCAAACTCTCTGGTACGGAAAGTAAAGTTACCGGGAGTGATCTCATTGCGGAAAGACTTACCAATCTGACCGATGCCGAAGGGAATCTTCTTGCGGGAGGTTCTCTGTACATTCTTAAAGTTTACAAAAATACCCTGGGCCGTCTCGGGGCGGAGATACACCGTATTCTTCGCGTCCTCGGTGACACCCTGGAAGGTTTTGAACATCAGGTTGAACTGTCTGATATCCGTAAAATTATGCTTGCCGCAGCCGGGACAGGGAATATTCTTCTCCTCCACGAAAGCCTTCATCCTCTCCTGGCTCCACGCGTCAACGCACACCTCCAGTTCGACCCCGATGTCCGCACAGTAATCTTCGATCAGTTTGTCCGCGCGGAAGCGTTCATGA
>JAIEKC010000688.1:12403-14097 GCA_029064505.1 Acetatifactor sp. | reverse complement strand
GATATCACATTGTCCATCTCCGCACAACCGGGATTTTCTTAACCCCCCACCCTTCCCATTCGAACATCACATAATTAAAAAGAGCCAAGCCTGCCAAAGCTTCTCTCTTCTTTTTCATCTATACCGCCAACCTCTCCGTCCGGGTACAGACGATAATCAAAAAACGTCTATCTCCGTCCAGGTACAGACGATAATCAAAAAAACGATTATCGTCTGTACGGCTTGCGCCGCATAGCCATGAAGAGAAGCGTACAGCCGTGAGCAAGCTCCCGTCTGTACGCTTCTCTTCATGGCTGCCCGGACTTAATGCTCCAGCATATTTTCAATAAAAATCCCATATCCCCGCGTGCTGTCCTGGACCAGCACATGGGTCACGGCCCCGATGAACTTCCCGTTCTGGATGATCGGGCTGCCGCTCATTCCCTGAACGATCCCTCCGGTCAGTTCCAGAAGCGCAGGGTCCGTTACCTTGAGTTCTATTCCCCTGTTTACATTATCGTGATCCAGATGCAGCGCGGTAATCTCCACATCATAATACTTCGCACTGCCATCCACCGTGCAGAGTATCTGTGCGGCTCCCAGTCGGATCTCCTGCTTCAGGCCTATGGGCAATGGCTCTCTCGTACCCATGGCAAGAGCCTTTTCATTGCAGACACCGAAAATTCCTTTACTGCTGTTGCTGGTGATGTCCCCCAGAATATGGTCGTTGGAATAGACGATCATTCCCGTCATTTCACCCGGCGTACCGGTGGTTCCCTTCTTGATATCCACTATATCTGTCTCATACAGCGTGCCGTCCTCCATCAGCATAAGCATACTGGTGTCTATATCCGCGATACCATGTCCCAGCGCCCCAAAATTTCCCTGACTGTCAATATATGTCATGGTTCCCACGCCCTGGGCATTGTCTCTGACCCATGCGCCGATTTTATATTTGCCTGTGGCATCCTTCTCCGGTGTGACCGCAAGCTCCAGCAATTCGCCGTCCCGCTCCAGCGTCAGCACAATTTCCTTCCCGCCGCTCTGCTCCACCATATCGATAAAATCGTCCTTTTCCGTTACCATCTCACCGTTGACCTTGCGGATATAATCGCCGGACTTCAGAATATATTTACAGGGTGAACATTCCGTCCCGTCCTCCCGCTTAAATTCTCCCGTTCCCACTACCAGCACGCCATCCGTCTTCACATAGATCCCGATAGGCTGTCCCACGGGAATCAGCTCCTGATCCTCAATGACCTGTATCCCCACCTGCTTAAAGGGCAGGATCCCGAACAGCTTCACCTGCATCTCATAGGCAGAATCCTGAGCCGTCTTCAAAGTCACCGTGCGGCTCAGATCAATGTTCACGGCTCCCGCAGGAATATTGCTTTGGCCGGACTCGCTCACGCTGACGATCTCTCCCCTCGCCGGTACTCCCAGGCGAAAGGATTCTTCCTCTCCCGCGCGGACATGAATGACGGATGGAATACTGCTGTCAATATAATAGTAGAGCATTCCCATAAGCGTCAGGCAGCTCAATGCGAGAGTCGTCTTTAACGCACATTTGTATATCCTGAAACGCAAAGCTCTTCTTTTCCAGTTTTTCAGCAGGATCACCATGTCGGAACCCGCCTGTTTCTTGATCGCATCTCCTTCATCCCTTCTCATTTCATCCGACCTCTCACTTTCAAACATTTTCAAATGTAGTATGT
>JAIEKC010000688.1:0-12393 GCA_029064505.1 Acetatifactor sp. | reverse complement strand
TTTTTTTACATTTTTCATGCCATCTGTGTTATACTTTTCGCTAAGGAATTCTTTCCCTGTGAAGCAAGATCAGAACCAGAGCATTTTTCAAACACATTCTGAGAACAAAGCCCTCTGTGGCATTTCAAAGTCCCACAGATGCGGGCCGGATCATCACCCGCAGGAAAAATATGGCAGGCTGCCATAAACGGCAGACATACAGGAGGATATCATGAGCGCATATTTATTTGTACATTTCAAAGAAAAAAGAACCCCCGACGGAGAACAGGTGTACTTTGGCATCAGCCGGGACTGCTTCCACTGGAAAACCGTAAACGACGGCAATCCCGTTCTGTGGAGTTATGAGGGAGACAAGGCATCTTCTACAGCCGGACGAAGGACTTTGAAACCTTCTCGGAACCGCAGCTGCTCTATCGCAGGGAAAAAGGCGGCACTGTGATCGATTCCGCCATGTATGAGGAGAACGGCGTATACTACTGCTTTTTAAAGCGCGAGGGCAATCCTGCCCATGTGATCCTGCTGAGATCCGATCACGCCACAGGGCCCTTTACCAGAGTGGAGAGCTTTGACAGATGTATGGAAGAACTGGAACAGGGAAAATACAAGGCACCCACTGCCTTCGTCACTGCTGACGGCAGGTGGTGCCTGATGCCGGATTTCTATGGGTGCGGCGCGGAAGGTCAGGGATATGTGCCTTTTCTGGCGGACAGCTTAAAGAGCGGCGTCTTCGTGCGCTCCGACGATTCCTTCTCCTTCCCTTACGGGTTTAAGCATGGAACCGTACTTTCCATCACCGATGAAGAATATGAGCGCTTAAAGGACTTCCGCAAGTCCCCTGACCAGCGCTGATCAGAAGAAGGTTCCCTGTGGCACACCGGGGACGGCACGCGTGATCTGCCGCTTACTCCTCTTTGCCCCCTTCATCGGACAGGGATACCGCAGAGCCTGTTTCTGCGGACCCTGATTTCGCACCGGGTCCCTTTCTCTGACCGTTTTTTTTCTGCAATACCATAGCCAGGGCGAAAAGCAGGACGCTGACTGCGGTCACTGCGATCCCTGCTCCCCGTCCCTGGGGTACATAATACATATCTATGTCATATTCCCCCGGCTCCAGGTCAAAGGCGACCAGACACCCCCCGAAAGGCACAGCCTCCGCCTTCTCCCCGTTCACACGGATTCTCCAGCCTGCCTCCAGCGGAACCGACAGGATCAGCCTTCCCGCCTCTTCCATGGCGATCCGCCCGCGAATACGGTCACTGGTATATTCCACCTGCTCCAGATGTTGTTCGGATAATACTCCCAGTGTTTCCGCAAGCACCGATTCATCCATGTGGTATACGGCAAGATTGATAGCCGGTGTCGCATCATCCTCATCACTGTTCGTCAGTGTCACCTTTCTGCCCTGATCCAGATACCCCAGATAAAGAATGGAACCCATTTTCAGATCCTTATAATCCGCCGTGTCCGTTGCCACACCGACCGCAGTTACCCTGGAGGTACCGGACGCCATCACTATGGCATAATAAATTCCCGGCCGCTCCGCGGTAAAAACCACATCTCCGTCCGCTTTGCTGATATCCGTCTCTTCAAACAGCTTTCCCTCAATCCCCAGCTTCCGCACCATCTGGTTCTGCAGGGCGATCCCGTTATTCGCATAACCCTCCGGAAGGTCAAATCCGGAAGGCGCCACGTAACCAAAGGGCAGCGTCTGCACCGCCCTATACAGATAAACGCCGCCGCTCTGTCCCGCCGGCTCATAGAGACTGTTCTCATACCTGTCCGAATCCCCGAACATATAATTTACATTGAACAGCGCCGACACCAGAGCCGTGGCACCGTCATGATCATAGAACACTTTACTGTGGCGCATTCCCAGCCTTTTGTACAGATCCATGACCTGAGAGTTCATTGTGGAGGAAAAGAGACTTGCCGTGGGATAACCCGCCAGTGTTCCGTCATTTTTCGTCCTCCGGGCAAACTTCTCCACACGCCAGAAGCCCTCCTCCTGCTCTCCTGCCCACTCATACAGCGCCTTATAGTCCTCCTGCTGCCCCAGATAATCGGAACGGCTGACTGTTCCCAGGCTGGTGTTGAACGTATTGATGCTGTTCTCCACCGTCACTGTCACAAGGGATACCACCAGCAGGGCCACCATCACCCGTCCGCTCCTCCTTGTCCGGTACAGGTACAAGAGTACCGCATAAATACTGACAAATACCAGTGTCAACAGCTTCACTCCCAGCGCAAAGTCCTCATGCTCCACAAATTTCTCACAGAACAGAAAAAAGGCAGCTGCCGCCAGATACCCGTACAGGATCTGCTGCTCCTCCGTCTCCCTGATATGAAGGAACACATCATAGCAGGCCGTAAGCACCAGAAAAATATAAAGAAAGGACTGCCGCCCGGGAAGGGAATCCGGATAATTCATCCCGTGCCACATAAAATCCAGAATATTCGTGCCGAAGCTGATCAGCAGAAATCCCATCAGCGCCAGACGGCAGAAACGCTCCCTGATGGAAATCCGCTTATTTAACGCATACATGGGAAGCAGCATCAGCACCGCGCTGCCGCAGTAAATATTGGGCCAGTGATCCAGTCCTCTCTCCGAGCTCACACAGACGCAATGCCTTGCCAGTATATCCAGCACGGAGAAATAGCTTTCCGCCTTTTCCGGGAAATCCATATCTCCAAAATCCGTCTGCAGGATCGCACATACCTCCGGAATCAGAAGAACCGCCGCCATGCCTCCTGCCAGCAGGGAAAAGAACACAAAGTACCTCATGCCCCGCAGCAGATGCCTGCCATGCTCCGTCACCAGAAGCATCCCAAAATACAGTACCAGGAAAATGCAGATCATAATGGAAATATAATAATTGGTAAAGATGGACAGCCCCAGCGTCACGCAGTAAAGCCCGCACTTCCCCTCCTTTACCAGTCTCTCCAGCCCCAGAATAATCAGCGGCAGGAGCACCACGCAGTCAACCCACATGATATTATAATTATATGCCGACATAAATCCCGACAAGGCATAAAAGCAGGCAAAAAGGGCCGTCACCGGACTCTTTGACGAAAAATGCTTCTGCAGGTAGTAACAGCAGCTCCACCCCGCCAGTCCGATCTTGACCACCACCAGATAGCTGATAAACTCTATCAGATAATCCTCCGGTACAAGCAATGCGAGCACATGAAAGGGACTTGCCAGATAATACACAAAAAGCGCCAGAAAATTGGACCCGATCCCCACATGGTAGGAAAAACTCAGAGATTCCCCGCCTCTGACCTTGCGCAACAGCTCACTGAAAAAAGGCATATACTGATGATACAGATCCCCCGACAGAAAACTTCTGTCCCCAAAGGGATAAATCCATTTGATGCCAAACAATGTCAGCATGATAATAAAGGGAATCAGAAATGCCAGCGCCTGTATCTGCCGCTCACTGTACCCCTTGATGCGATCCCGATGGTATTTCGGATCACATATTTTCTCATTCTCTCCGCTATGCCGCTTATACGCCAAACCTGTCTTTATCATAATTTATGGTCCCTTTTCCTTCTGTCCTTATATATTCCTGTCAGTCCGACACCATATTTTACCAGATTTATCCGTATAGATAAAGCCCCTACAGAAAATTCCCGTAACTACACGAAACCGTTTCGTCACTGCTTTGGTGCCATGGGCGTTTCCACACATTTTGCACAATGGTCGTGAGACGGCTGTATATGAAAACAGCATCCCGGGATCTCCCTTGCGGCAGATTTTCCGTTGTAGTATAATCGTTTCGGCAGCATATATTAACAAGAAGGGGATGCCTGTTGCATGAGGGTTTCCTGTGAAAGCTGCATGAAATGCAATCGGATGCATGGAGGTTTCGTATGAAGATCGCAATTGTCGGCAGAGCTGCCGATACCGGAAATTATGTGAAATATGTGTTATCCGCCTCCGCAGAGCCGGTCTCCACCTTAAGCATGGGGGAGGTCGCCCGGTGCGACGGACTGATTCTTCCCGGCGGCGGAGATATCACCCCCGCTTTCTTCGGGGAAAAGAACAACGGCTCCCGTAATATAGATACCGAGCTGGATATCCTGCAGCTTCAGGCACTGGAGCTTGCCATGCGCAAGTCCATGCCTGTTCTGGGAATCTGCAAGGGAATGCAGATCATCAATGTAGGTCTGGGAGGTACCCTTGTTCAGGACCTGCCCTCTGCCTCCTGCGCCATCCACCGCTATGAGGACGGTGACAAGTATCACGCTTCCGTCATCCAAAAGGATTCCTGTCTCCATACCCTGTATGGGGAGCTCTCCATCATCAACAGCGCCCACCATCAGGCCGTCAGGGAGCTGGGTGACGGCCTGCGCGCCATACAATGGTGCCCGGAGGATCAGTGTGTGGAAGCGCTGGTCCACGAGACACTTCCCCTGATCGGCGTCCAATGGCATCCCGAGCGGATCCGGGAGACGAGAGCTACGCTCTCCGGCGGTCCCCTTCTGTCTTACTTTGTATCTTTAATTTCTGCTTCAGCTGCGCCGTGCTGTTAGAAACATTCTGCCGCATTCTCGCACCTGCGATGTCAAACAGCGACTTGATCACTTCTTTCAGGATACTGGCGGTCTGGTCGTCCACCTCCTTCAGCGCCGCCACGATCCCGTTCATACTCTTTCTCCACTCCGCCGTAAACTGGATCAGATCCTCCGCCTGAGATGCATTGATGACCTGGAACAGTGTATCCACAAAAACCCGGAGCTGCTCTTCATCCAGCGACAGTATCCACTCGTTCAGCGTGTTATCCATCTGCTTACGGCTCTCGTAAATGTCCTTTACCTCCACCAGCTTTCCGTCCTTCACCAGCCAGGTATAGGGATTATGCTGCAGCAGTCCGAAGGTTTTGCTCTCCACCACTTTAAAACGCATATCCGACTCAAACAACATTCCCACCAGAGAAGAATGAGGCAGGATCTTTTCCACTCTTCTGGCGATCATAGAATAGTCGCTGTCCCTGAGCACTTCCGGCCTGAATCCCGGCCCGTCCATACTGTAGATCCGGATGATCCGGTCCTGAATCTCAGGTCTGCAGTGCATGGCACTGTATACCGCCAGATTTCCGCCCTTGGAATGCCCACCCACATAGAATGGCCTGTGCAGCCGGGCGCCTACCGCATTGAGATATTTCACACTGTACGCCTGCCCCGGTACGGGATTCAGAAACGCCATGTTAAAATCTTCCTTCCAGCCCACAATGGTCTCATCCGTTCCCCGGAATGCCACATAGATGGTCCCGTCATCCAGAAGCAGGGTGACCGCCGAGAACTGCGTTTCCCATTCTTTCTCGATCACATTGACATAGCAGTTGATTTTCATATTCCGATAACGCTTTCCCGCCAGCATTGCCGTGACCAGCTTCCGGTTCGACTTCTCATAGCGCTCGTCGGCATACAGCTTTTCATAATCGGGATGCTCCTCCAGATCCTTCACCCTGACGGAAGGCAGATTTTCCTCCACTCCCGGCACAATACCGTCAAACTTCAGATAGGCGAATTGGCACAGCACCAGACTGTCCACCTCATTCATGGGAACCTCCCGGAAAGAGGTATTTCCATATTCCTTTAAATAATCGATTATCGTTCCGATCATATTTTCCCACCTTTCTTCCAAAACACATTACAAATTCTGATTTCTTCGCCTGATCCCCGTTACCATTCACACGTCGCCGCGAGATGTTTTCACAAGCTTTTTGCCGCTTCTGTGCATCAGTAACCGATCGTAACAATTCAGACAGATTACCGAACTGTTACACAATTTCAACAGTTACTTGTATTTTTGCTCAAAATATGGTATTTATATAATAGAGTCAAAGAACGGATTCTATCATCTAAATTCTATTATGTATATTACTATAAAATAATATTTACGGCAAACATAAGCGGAGGACAGTGTGAAAACTTTTTTCACACACAAATTTGTACCTGCGGCTCAAATTTGCGGAAAGGCAGGGTATAAATATGTCAAAACACAGAAATTCCGGTAAAAAGAAAGTATTCGGCATACGGAAAAAACTGTTGATCATTGTGGTTCCGCTGTTTGTTATTGCTTTTGCGGTGACTGCCATACTGATCTTTTACACCAGCAGAAAAACCATACTTTCCAATGCAAAATACACTCTGTCCATGGAATCGGAATCCAATGCCAAGACCGTTACCATCAGCGTTATGGTAGCCGCCGGTCTGGGCGATATCCGGGACGCATACCGACAGGCCACAGACATCCCCATGGCCATGGAACATATCTATAATTCCGTACAGGAAATCTCCGTTATGAACAGCGGTTATGCCTTTTTGGCGGATACCCGCGATTTTTCCATTATAGCCCACAAAGACACCACTCTGAACGGCACTCTGCTCACCGACTGTCCCGAGGGAAGTTTCCTCCGGACCGTGGCGGCACAATTGGAGGCAGACAGCACGGAACTCTTCTTTGCGGAGGACAACGGTGAGACTTATTATGTTATCGCTTCCCCCATCAAGAGAACACCCTGGGTGGTGGTATCCTGTGTTTCTGAGGATTACATATTGTCTGACATCAATAAACTGACCTATATTATCGTCGGCGTGTTCGCAGTTATTCTGCTTCTGGTCATCACAGTAGTCAGTATAGTGCTGCGAAACACCTTAAAGCCCATCGGTACCCTGACTACCGCTCTGACCACCATCACCGACGGCGATTTCTCCGTTACCATACCGGAAAAGGGCAATGACGAGATCACTGTTATGAGCCGCTCTCTGAACGGTTTCGTGGAGATCATGCGGGAGATCATCACGGACATCCGTGACATCTCCAATCAACTCGGTGAACTGAGCGGTTCCAGCAGACAGATCTCCGGCGCATTGAGCGAAGGCGCGGAAGGACAGGCGGAATCCATGGGAGATGTGAAAATAACCCTGGATCAGATAGCCAACGGCATCCAGGAACTGGCGCTTCATGCCACCACGCTCTCCGATGTGGTCAACCAGACCAATGAAAGAGGAAAAAATGCCAAGGTTAACATGCAGTTCACTGTGGATGTGGCCTCCAGAGGACGCCGCGATATGGAAACCGTCAATCAGACAATGGATTCCATTGTCCGGTCCATGAAGCAACTGTCAGAGATTGTGGATGAGGTGGGCAGCTCCACCAGACAGATCAATTCCATGGTGGAGATCATCAGCGATATCTCCGATCAGACCGAACTGTTGTCCCTGAATGCCGCCATTGAGGCGGCCTGTGCCGGTGAGTCAGGCAGGGGATTCGCCGTGGTGGCTGATGAGATCCGAAAGCTGGCTGACATCAGTTCCAACTCTGCCTCCAGGATTTCCGAGATCATTATGCAGGTAAATACGCAGGTATCCTACATGATAGACCAGACCGAACAAAGTGTTGCGCATATTAAGGCCAACTCCGGAAAGATCACCGCATCCTGTGATATTTTCGAAAATATTTATCGGAATGTCACCGAGACGGACCGGATGCTGAGCGAAATCGTGGCGGAGATCGCCAATGTGGATGACGTGGCCACCAACATTGCGGCGCTATCCCAGGAACAATCCGCAAGCACGGAAGAAATCCTTGCTTCCACGGAACTTCTGGCAGAGTCCTCACTACAGTTCTCCACCGACAGCAAGGAGATGGCGCGGGGAGCCGACAGTGTCTCCGATGCCGCTTTTGCGTTGGCTGAGCATATGAGGAAATTCAAGATATAAATCTGTGCGTAACTGTGTCTTTTGAAGGAATGCACATAAGAAAAATTTTGATTTTGCTCATTCGGGAGTGGAAAAAATATGGGATGCATAACAACAGTTATACATCCCGTTTCTTTATCTGTTTCTTTATCTGTTTTTCTCCATGTCCGATGAGTGGCCTTCTCAGCGATCCTCCATGGAAATATATCCTTTCTCCTCCATAACACTCTTGTAAGCGGGACGGATGATCTTATCCATATTGATCAGCTCTTCTATCCTGTGAGCGCTCCATCCCACGATCCTCGCAATGGCGAAAATGGGAGTGTACATCTCCAGGGGAATCTCCAGCATACTGTACACAAATCCGCTGTAAAAGTCCACATTGGCACTGACACCCTTATAGATCCGCGCTTTCTCGGAAATCACTTCCGGTGCGATCCGCTCGATCATGGAATACAGTGCGAAATCCTTCTCCCTGCCCTTGGCGGTGGCAAGCTGCTCCACAAAGCCCTTGAACACCTGCGCTCTGGGATCGGAAAGGGAATATACCGCATGGCCCATGCCATAGATCAGACCCTTGCGGTCGAAAGCCTCTTTGTTCAGAATCTTTTTCAGATATGCCCGCACCGCATCTTCGTCCGCCCAGTCGGAGACATTCGCCTCCAGATCACGCATCATCTCCACTACCTTGATATTGGCGCCGCCATGCTTGGGACCCTTCAGGGAGGAAAGCGCAGCCGCAATGACAGAATAAGTATCGGAACCGGAGGAGGTAACCACACGGGTGGTAAAGGTAGAGTTATTACCACCGCCATGCTCCATATGTAATACCAATGCGATATCCAGCACTCTGGCCTCCAGCTCTGTGTATTTCTTATCGGGCCGGAGCATCATCAGCAGGTTTTCTGCTGCGGAAAGCTTTTTGGAGGGACGGTGGATATACATACTCTCATCATTCTCATAATGATTATAGGCATGATAGCCGTACACCGCCAACATGGGAAATACACCGATCAGTGAAAGGCACTGCCTGAGCACATTTTCAATGCTGGTATCATTGCTGTGCTTGTCGTAGGATGCCAGTGTCAGCACACTTCTGGTCAGTGAATTCATAATATCGCTGCTGGGCGCTTTCATGATGACGTCTCTGGTAAAATTAGTGGGCAATGTCCTGTTTGCCGCCAGAATATCTCTAAAATGCTTCAGCTCGCTCTCGCTGGGCAATTTGCCGAACAGGAGCAGATAGGCGATCTCCTCAAATCCGAATCTCTTTCTCCGGAAGCCGTTGACCAGCTCGATACAGTCATATCCCCTGTACCACAGCTTACCCTCACAGGGAGTCTTCACACCATCCACCATCTTAAAGGAATCGATCCGCGATATATGGGTCAGACCTGTGACAACGCCGTTTCCGTTCTTATCACGAAGTCCTCTCTGTACCTCATATTTCTCGAACATTTCCGGTTCCAGCCGATCCGCCTCGCGGCACAATTCCGCATAATTTATCAATTGTTCCTCATTTTTCTTCATATAATTCCTCCTTTTCCGATATCTTTTCTTCTTCCGTATACTGCCGTTCTCAGCCACGGAACTGACAATTGTCACTGTCACTCCGCGCCGTATTACGCGATACTTCCGACGTAACTGCGCCAGTACACCACTTCCTCGCCTCGATTCTGCTTCTCTTCGTCCGTATTGCGGACTTTCCCATAATCATCCGGTCCCGTCAAACGCGTTTGCTTTTCGAAAATCTTCCCTGCAGCTGCCTTTGCGGCAGGAATTACGAAAAGCCGGTACATCGAAAGCCGACGGCAAACCGGATGATCACATTTTTAATACATACACCTATGATATCGGTAATGGAAGAAAATGTCAAATTAGAAATATATAAATTTTTTATAGTTACTTTATTTCGTTAACTCGTCAAAGCGCAAAGTGACTTTAAACAGATCTCCGTCCGTCACGATCTCCATCTGACCGTTCATCAGATCCATCAAACTCTTCGCAATGGATAGTCCCAGTCAGTTTCCATCCATATGTCTTGACTTGTCGCCCCTGACAAACCGCTCCTGGAGTTCATCCGGTGTTATGTTCAGCGCATATTTGGACATATTGCGAAATATGATGCTCACTTTTCTTTCCGCCGCTTCCACATTCAGGTATACACGGGAGTCCTCTCTGGCATACTTGCAGATATTGTTCAGCAGATTGTCAAAAACCCGCCAGAGATGCCTTCCGTCCGCCATGATATTGATCTCCTGTTCCGGCTGAATGACGATCAACTCCAGCTGTTTTTCCTCCATCCGCTGCTGATACTCTCCTATCGCCTGAGACAGGATCACGCTCACCTCACAGGGCTGAAAGTTCACTTCCAGATTTCCGGTGGTAGCCTTGGAAGCTTCCAACAGATCCTCCAACAGCTTCTTCATACGGCCGGACTGCCTCACCAGCACTTCGGAATACTCTCTGATCTTTTCATTTTCCGTGGTTTCCTCCGCGATCAGATTGGCGTAATTGATAATGGAGGTCAATGGCGTCTTGATGTCATGGGACACATTCGTGATCAGCTCCGTCTTCAAATGCTCGCTCTTCATGCGCTCCGCCACCGCTCTGGAAATCCCCTGTCCGATATTGTTCAGATTCTCGCCGCACTCTTTAAAGTCACCAAACATATGGGAAGTATCCACTATCTCCTCCTGCCGGCCTTCGGCAAGCGCCCGGCTGCCGTTCAGCAGCCTTTTGCACATCATGGCAAAATATACTATGACCGGGAACAGAATAATCTTTTCCATCATCCATACCACTATCCCCTCTGCTTCCGCTCCGAAGAGAACCGCCACCAGAAATTCCAGGATACTGAGGCCGACAAAACAGAGCAGCGTGCCCGGAATCGAAGGTATTTCCCGTAAAACTGCACAGATTCCCCTCCAGAACAGCCGTATGATCCGTCCCAGAAGTCTCAGCACATAATAAACAATGGTATTCTTCCACCAGCTTCCCAGTTTCATGCGGACCGCCAGTTCCCTCAGATAGAAAGTACACCAGAGCACCTCCGCGGATATCGCCACGGAAATAGCTGCCGCTTCGATCATGCCGAAATTATAATCAAAAGTATTTGCTATTATGAGCAGCAGGAAAAAGGCCACTATTCCGTAAAACGTCGAATACAGATCCAGCGGGATGCCGGAAAATACGCTGGGCTGTATACCTTCCATACCATTTCGATGCCCGGCGCTGCACATCAGGAACAGGAAACTGTTCAGTCCTATAAAGATACTGATCCCCAGTATCCACAATGCGGTAAATCTCAAATTATATAGGATCAGACATTCGTTAAAAATCTCCGCATACCGGTCTCTCTCCGGAAAATCCGTGTTAAAATATACCCGGAACACATAATCCGTCCCGCTATGGAGCCTGTAATAGTTGATAACATTGTTTCCCGTCAGAGACTCAGCGGAAAACTGCAGATAAATGTCCTCTGTCAGACCAATATCATATGTGTCGCTATAAGTAGTCCAGATCAAAACAGGATTATCTGTGGCGCTTCCGTTATCTTTCCGCAGATCTCCCTGCAACAGGGCAATATCAATATTCTTTCCTTCGCATACCTCTCTCGCATGCCCCAGTTCCCCTGATGCGATATAATCACGCACCAGATACACGTCATGAAGCCATTCGCCGCTGCACTCATAAAGGAAGACTTCTCTGATATTGCTGTCATAATAGTTATTCAATACCAGATATGTCACGCCAAAACCGCTGACAACCGCACTGGCCGTACTCAACACCAACAGGAAAAACGCTGCGACTTTTGCCGCAAAGGAGCCTGTCAGCTTTCTTTTTCTCTTTGTATTTTCCGTATTTCTCTTATTCCTCATGTTCCTTTTACGCTCTCCGTCTCTTCTTCTCTCCGTTTTCTCCTGATCGGTGGTGTCTGCTGCTTTTTCTTCGTTGTTCCCACCCGCTGAACATCCCGTCAGTTCTGTACCTGATGTGTCCTCTGTGTTCTGTATATCCTCTGCCGTCTCTGTGTATTCTGACTTTTCTGTGCTTTCTGACCTCTCTGTGCCTTCCAGCCTCTTTGCGCTTTCTGATTTCTCTACACTTTCTGACTTCTCTGCGCTCTTTGACTTTTCTGTGTACTCTGACCTCTCTGACTTCTCTGCTCCCTTTACCTTTTCTGTGTACTCTAACTTCTCTGCGCTTCTTACCTTTTCTGTGTACTCTGATTTTCCTGTATTCTCTCTGCTTTCCACATCATCCATATTTCCCGCACTATCCGTTTTCCCCACAGGAATCACCTTCCCTTCTCTATCTTATACCCCTGCCCCCATACCACCTTTAAATATCTGGGCTCCGCAGGATTGATCTCCAGTTTCTCCCTGAGATGCCTGATATGTACTGCCACTGTGTTCTCACTGCCGTAGGGCAGGTCATTCCAGATCTTCTGGTATATCGTTCTGGGAGAGAAGACCTGCCCCGGATGCTGCATCAGAAGCTTTAAAATATCATACTCTGTAGGAGTCAGGGCAACCTCATCTCCATCCAGCAGTACCCGCTTCTCCTTATCATCCATCTCGATGGCTCCGCACTTTAAGACATCCGTCTGCCGGTTTCCCGCTCCCAGCTGCATATAGCGGCGGAGCTGGGATTTCACCCTGGCAGATACCTCTATGGGAT
>JAIEKC010000687.1:0-15149 GCA_029064505.1 Acetatifactor sp. | reverse complement strand
CTGTAAAAGTTCCTATGCCATTCCGGCACCGCGAAGTCAAAACCATGCTGCTTTATGGTTTTTCGAGACAGCTGTGCGACAACCTGCATGTTCTATGCAGGTTGTGCGCATCAACTAAACTCCCAGGAAATTTTCCTTATTGCCTTACTTTCTATTTATGGTGGTGCATCGGAATGCATGGGAGTTTGGCTGCGTTTCAAACTCTCATGCAAATAGGGAGCCGACACTTATAAAAGTCGGGTGCGGTTTATGGTTTATTCCGCAGTCACTTTTCCTGAATAGCGGTCATAGGCGTCCTGATATACCTTCAAAAGCTTATCCATGCCGCATTTATCCCTCAGATGTTCGATATAGGCATTCCATTCCTCGTCTGTGGGCCCGCCGTTCTTGATCCAGAGACCTTCCTGTTCCGCCACGGCACTTTCGAAATTCGCCTTATACCAGTCGATGTCATCCAGCTCCCTGCCTGTGAACACGCAGTCCACCGGATAAGTCGTGGTATCATTCACATAAGGCATCCAGTAATCATACAGGTCGGTCAGACGTTCGATGGCCCGGTCTTCCATGCGGAAAGTGGTGAGATAATAATCACTTAAGATCAGTTTCGGCCCGAATACCTCGCACTCGCCTTTCAGCTCACCGGAGCCCTTTCCGAATCTTGTGCGGCTTTCCTCGTCGGAAATACTCAGCCATACACCGTTTTCATCCTGCTCCGTGAAGTATGTGCCGATGGGCCCGTATTGGAGCTGCATAACGATCTCGGGGTCATACCACATATCAAAGAATTTCAAAAGAGTTGCAGGGCTCTTGCACTTCTTGGTGATGTTCAGCTGTCCGCTGTTGATACCGCCGCCGGTGCGGACGGTGACATTGTGAGTGCCGTCGGGGCCGTCCAGAACAGGAAGGAATACATAATCATCCGCATAATCGCCCATCAGTTCTTCGATATACCACCATGTGGAGACGCCCACATATCCCTGGGAACACTTTGCGATCAGCTGGGTGTCACTCTGGCTGAACATTTCCAGATCCATCAGACCTTCCGCATACCAGTCATGGAAATAGGTGACGGCATCTCTGTATTGATCTGTGGTACATACGAAATCCACGGTTCCGTCACTGCGCAGAACCAGATCCTTACACACATCATTGGGCCAGTTGGTGAACCCGAACCCCGCATAAAAGATGTTCTGGCCCCAGCACCACTCGTCAAAGCCCGTACTCATGGGAATGGTGCTCCCCGGAGCGTTCCCGTAATATTTTGCGCTCATATCATTGTCCTTAAAAGCCTGCAGTGCCGTGTGAAGTTCATCCAGGGTGGTGGGAACTTCCAGTCCCAGATCGTCCAGCCATGCCTTGTTGATCATGGAGAACTGTGGGATGGTATAAATGCTGTAATCCTCCGGCGCGCCGATACCGGCGGTTCCCATGCGTTCTCCTGCGGGAAGACCGTAGATATATCCGTCATCCATGGTGATGGCGCTTCGGATATCCGGATTTTCTTCAAGGATTTTCGTTAAGTTTGGCATATATTCTTCTGTCAGATAAGGAGTCAGGTCGATAAAAGTACCGTCATCCCCGTAGCGGGAGATATCATAATTGTTGAATCCCACGCCGATGAAGGCATCGGGAAGCTCTTCCCCTGCGATGCGGATGTTTACCTGTTCGCCCAGGGACTGGTTCATGGTGGTCCACTCAATATGGATCCCTGTATCTTCCTGTAGTTGGTTCAGGACCACATTATTGTCATAGCCCGGGCTTAATGCGCTCTGGCCGCCCATGATCGCAAATTCTGTCTGGGAAGTATCCGGGTTGGCAACCCCTTTTTCATGGTGGCCGTAGTCTTTATTTCCACACGCCGTCATTGACAGGGCAAGACCTGCAACAAGCGTACAGGATACAAGTTTTCTGCCATGGTTGTATTCTTTCCACTTACTCATAATATGACTTCCTTTCTATTCTGGTACCGCACCTGTCTTTCAGTATCGCAATCCGGTGAAATAATACCGCCTGCCGTACCGCTGGAATTTTCATGTGCCTTTCAGGCATATTACACTGTTCCGGCAGATGCTGATTTGAATATTTCTACCCGGCTTCCTGATCAGCCTTTTACCGCGCCGGCCATAAAGCCTTTTTCAAAGTATTTCTGTACGAACGGATAAACCACCAGCATGGGAGCGGCTGCTACGATGATGGATGAAAATTTGATCATTTCCGTCACTCTGTTCAACTCGGCGAAACCGCCCGATATGGTACTTGCCTGACTTGCGCTGGCCGAACTTTTGATGAGGATATTGCGCAGAACCAGAGGCAGCGGAGCTCTGCTGGGTGAAGGCAGATATATCATGGCCGTAAACCAGTCGTTCCAGTAAGCCACCATGCTGAATACCACCATAACCGCCATAATGGAACGGCTCAGGGGAACTACGATACGGATGAAGGTGGTCCATTTCGAAGCGCCGTCTATCTCTGCCGCTTCTGTCATTTCCTTGGGAATGCTGTTCTCAAAGAAATTTCTCACAATGATCATGTTGCCGACACCGACGCCGCCCGGAAGGAAGAGCGCCCAGATATTATTGATCAGCCCGGTCTGCTTTACGATCAGGTAGGTGGGAACCATGCCCCCCCCAAAGTACATTGTGATAATGAAAAAGATACTGAGCCATTTTCTGCCCGGCAGGCTCTTCACACTCAGCGGATAGGCTGCCAGATAGAGCATGACCACTGAGAATATGGTACCGATGATCGTATATTTAAAGCTGTTTATAAGACCCGTCAGAATACTGGAGTCGGCAAATACTGCTTTGTATCCCTCCAGGGTAAACTGGCTTGGCAAAAGGAATGTCTTACCTGCGTATACATCGTATGGATCTGACACGGAAGCGATCAGAATATAATACAATGGATAAGCAACTAAAAGCAGGAAAATGGAACAGAAGATCACCAGGATGATGTCACTGGTTTTTTCGGAAAATCCTGTCAGCTTTCCGGATTTTGTATTTGCTTTCATACCGCACCTCCTAATTTTATTGTCATATACGGCAGATGATTCTGTCATCTGCACTTCAAATGTTGAAAGATTCTTCCTGTAATTCATTTTTCAAAGCGTATCAGATAAAGCTTGTGTCTTCGGATATCTTGCCTGCTATCTTGTTCACGACGATCAGCAGGATAATATTTATCACTGTATTGAACAGGCCTACTGCTGTGGAATAACTGTATTTTGCATTTTCAATACCCTGTTGGTAAACGTAAACTGCGATAACATCACTGGTGGCTTTGTTCAGGTTCGTCTGCAGCAGCCAGACTTTCTCAAATCCCACATTCATCAGACCGCCTGCACTCATGATCAGGTTCAGCACCATGACAGATCTCAGGGCAGGTACATCAATATGAAGGATCCTCTGGAACATGGACGCGCCGTCAACCTTTGCCGCCTCATAGAGAGAAGTATCCACATTGGATAAGGTAGCCATGTAGACAATGATCCCCCATCCTGCATCCTGCCAGATGCCGGAAGCGATGTAAATAGTGCGGAAAGCGGAGGACTCTGTGAGGAAATCAATGGAGGTTCCCGCAATCAGGTTCAGCAGGCCGCCGGAAGGACTTAAAAAGATCTTGATCATACCGCAGATGACCATGACGGATATAAAGTGGGGTGCATAGAGCACTGTCTGCGTGATCCTTTTAAAACGCTGGAATCTGACCTGATTCAGCATCAACGCCAGAATGATGGGAACCGGAAAACCCCATAACAGACTGAAAAGACTCAGCAGTATGGTGTTTTTCATCATACGTCCGAAGGTTGGTGCGCTGAAGAATCTCTGGAACCATTCAAAACCGACCCATTCACTTCCCAGGAATCCCCGGCTGGCCTTGTAATCCCTGAAAGCGATCTGTATGCCGTACATCGGTATGTACTTGTAGATCACGGTCAGGACAACAGGGATCAGCAGCATGGCATATAGTTGCCAGTGATCGGTTAAGCGTCTTTTCAGCGGCCTTCTTACCATGACTGCCGGACTAATAGTGGCTGACTTGTTCTTACTCATTTTTCTCTCCTTTCTTGTCAGACGGTTCATTGTTGATAGAGTACATTAAGTTGGTCATTCCGGATCACGTTGCGCGCTGTACGTGAAACGTTATTTTGATTTCTTGTTGAAATGGTAGCATTAATTTACATTTTGGTCAATATTTTTTTATAATTTTTTAATAGTTATTGGCTAAATCGTCATTTATGCCAAATTCAAATAGCTTGTTTTAGATGTTTTGCACAACTGGAATCAGAAAAACGTTTCATGAAATATTTCATACCAATTGCTTTACAAACCCAATTTCATGTATTATAATGGATAAAAAGCAGGAATAAAGTGTATTTTTCCAGTGGGTAAGCCGTTGGATTATACTTTTTTGTGAAACGATATACCGGAGGTTCTTTTATATTATGAACAAAACAAATTCTACTCCTACAATGAAAGACGTTGCTGCAGAAGCGGGTGTGGCTCTCGGCACAGTATCCAAGGTGGTCAATGGTCTGCCCGTAGGGGATTCATACAGAGTGCGGGTGGAAGATGCCATCAGGAAGCTGAATTATCAGGTCAACAGTTACGCGCAGGGACTTAAATTGCAGAAAACCCGTACCATAGCGCTTCTGATCCCGAATACCAAGGAACCGTTTTACGGTTCTCTGGCCTACTATATTAATATTTCCCTGCTAAAGCGAAAATACCGGATGCTGCTCTGTTCCACCGATTCTGATATGGGGCAGGAGCAGGAGTATATTAAGATGGCACAGCAGAATAAGGTGGACGGGATCATCGGACTGACTTACAATCCGGATCTGGTGATCGAAGAGGGTACTCCCTTTGTGGCGATCGACCGCTCCATGGGAAGCCAGATCCCCTGTGTGGCCAGCGATAATTTTGCCGGCGGCCAGCTGGCGGCGGAGAAGCTGGCAGACCTGGGATGCCGAAACGTAGCTTTCCTGCGGACAGGAGCTTCCCTGACCAATGAACCGAACAAGCGGAAGTCCGGCTTTGAAAACGGCTGCCTTTCCCGGAATCTTACTTATGAGATGAAGATATTAAATGACGGGGATCCCTATGAAGAATTTGATGAATTCCTCATGTCCCATATGCAGAATGGGAAACTGGCTTTTGACGGGCTCTTCTGTGTGACGGACGGTATAGCATATTATATTCTGAAAGTATTGCGCAGGCTGAACCTGAGGGTTCCGGAGGATGTGCAGGTGATTGGCTTTGACGGTACGAAGAATGTGGGCGGGGACTATATATGTTCCACTATTGTACAGCCGGTATCAGAGATCGCCGAGATGTGTGTGGAGCTTCTGCTCCAGGAAAGTATGGCGGTGAAGCCGCCTCTGGTCTGTCTGCCGGTGGCATATGCATACGGGGGGACTACATCCGAAGGCAATATATCGGAGGATTTTGAATCTTAAAAGTCATGGCGGTTCAAGGCCGGGCGCGAAACAAAGTATGAGCTCTGGTACAGCATTGCCTAAATAACAGTGAAAAACAGTGCCTGATATTTGTGCAATGCTGTACTGGTGCTCCATCCGGCCTGAAATCAAGCTTGTGTACTACCTGTTTCACACCAAATCTGTCACAGTCAGAAATTAAGCGGGGGTGTCGGGAATTATGCGTATTGGAGATCTGGATTATCTGAACAAAACAAAAAGAGCAGCGGACCGGGATCGGGCAGAAGATGCAAAGAATGAAAATATACCGGAGCTTACCCGGAAGCAGAAACAATGGATCAGTTGGAAGAACTGGTGGTACTATTATAAATGGTATGTGGTCTGCGGCATTCTTCTTATGGGGATCATCCTGAATGTTGCGGGGAACGGCCTGGGATGGTGGGTCAAGGCTCCTGACATACAGGTCGCATATGTGGGAAAGACGGAGCTTCCGGCGGATACCATATCCGCACTGGAGGATGCTTTTGCCGCTGTTGCCTCCGATTTCAACGGGGACGGGGAGATCATCGTACAGGTCAACCAGTACCTGTCCGGTATTCAGAGCTCCGATCCGGAGCTGGCACAATATGAATACGCTTCGGAACTTTCTCTGATCGGCGACATTGCTGACTGTGAAAGCTACTTCTTTCTGATGGACGATCCAGGTCGGTTCCAGCGGAATTATCAGCTGCTTGCCGCCTTTGACGGAAGCTGTCCCGAGGACACGGACTTTACTGTAGAAGACAAAGTCATTCCGTGGTCAGCCTGCCCGCTTCTGGCGGAAAGGGATCTTGGTGAATATTCCGCCTCTGTTTTGGGAATGGAAGTATCCGGTAGTAATCAGGAGCTTCTTTCCGGGCTTTCCATCGGAAGGCGCTGCTTCTTTACCGATGACAGAACAGCTTATACAGACCAGTGCAGCGGATTATGGGAGATGCTTTGTGAGAACAGCAGTGTATGGATGGAGTATACCTGCTGTGGAGAGGAGGATCATAAATGAGATCAGGAGACAGAACAAGGATCAGATATGTGATCTGTGTGATATGCGTTATGATATTTTCGCTGGCAGGCTACATTTATGTGTCTCTTCCAATGGAGGGAGCCGGGGAAAATACATGGGAGGTCTCAGGGTATCTGGAACTGGGGCATTATCTGACAGTTCAGAAGACAGATGACCGCCTGTCCCTTCTGGACAGTAAGGACGTTCTGGCGGCGAACGGTCTGTACTACGCTACATGGACCATCGGCGATCCGGAGGAATATGTTAACAATGAAGGCGAAACGGTGGATGTATATGATGTTCAGCTTTACCTTTTGCTGGGAGAACATAAGAGCGACGGGGAAGCCGTTAAGGATATGACGAAATGGCTGGATGCCGCGAGAACAAATTATGAGATTCTGGAGGAGGAACAGTTCACCTGCGACGGACTGGCTTATACTCTGATCACCTACAATTGCATCAGTGAAGGCAATCCCTATGACAGGGGGATATCGGCTTTCGGGGTCTGCGACAGTACTTCGGTGTGTATAGAGATGACGGGCAGGGAAAGCTTTGAGGAAGAGCTGAGAGATATAATGCTTCCCTTTTTGGAAAACTGTTCTTATGACAGTAACTGATCTTGTGCGGGTGGAGAAAGATAGGAAATATTACTTCAGAGACAGGGTGTTTGATGTGGAAATCTGACACACAGCTTAAGATATAATGAGCGTTAGCGAGAAGACAGCGAGCGGCGAATGACGATCATAAATCCCGGATTCATGATAGAATGATTTGACGGCTGCCTCTCTATGCAAAGGAGAGCAGCCGTTTTCTCCGCGTAATATAGTAGATGATTCCCGTCATATCAGCCAGAAACCATCCAATGGGAACGGACCACCAGATTCCTGTTACGCCGAAAGCAGGCAGGGCGGACAGGATATAAGCCAGTGCAACACGGGTGCCAAGTGAGATGATGGTGAGGATCACAGACATGCCCGGTCTGCCCAGAGCCCGGTACAGGCCGTACAGCAGGAACAGACAGCCGATTCCGCAGTAAAAAGCCCCCTCTATATGCAGATAGCGGATTCCTTCCAGTACAACCTCTGTCTCCTCCGCTTTCACGAACAGCTCCATCAGAGGACGGGCAAAGATCCATACCACAGCGGATACTATAATGCAAAAGGAAGCGGAGAGCGCCACGGCGCCTTTCAGCCCGCTGCGGATACGCTCTTCCTTTTTAGCTCCGTAATTCTGGGCGATAAATGTGGAAAACGCGTTTCCGAAATCCTGTACCGGCATATAGGCAAAGGCGTCAATCTTGACAGCCGCCGCAAAGGCCGCCATGATCGCGGGTCCGAAGCTGTTGACCAGCCCCTGCACCATTAGGATTCCCAGGTTCATTACCGACTGCTGGATACAGGTCAGAACGGAGAATCCGGCAATTTCCTTAATGCAGGTCCACCGGACTCTGCAGTCGTCTTTTCTGTCTCTGAGCCGGGGAAAGCGCAGTATGGTATATATGGTGATCCCGACACCGGAAATATACTGAGCGATCACAGTGGCTTCCGCCGCGCCGGCAATGCCCCGTTCAAGTCCCAATACGAACCATAAGTCCATGCCGATATTCAGCACGGCGGAAACTGCCAGAAAGATCAGAGGTACGACAGAATTCCCGATAGCCCGCAAAAAGGACGCAAAATAATTATAGAAGAAAGTAGCTGTAATGCCGCAGAAGATAATAAGGAGATATTCCCGCATCCCGTCCCACACTTCCGGAGGAACCTGGAGAAAATAGCGGATACTGTCCAGGCAGACGAAGGCGAGGATATTTAAGAAAAGCGTCAGCCCCGCGATCAGCACAAAGGAGGCATATGCGCCTTCCTTCAGTCCTTTTTCATCCTGTCTGCCGAATCGGATGGAAAATACCGTACCGCTTCCCATGCAGAGGCCCAGCAGGATGGATGTGAGAAAGGTCATCAGCGTAAAGGAGGAACCTACAGCGGCCAGGGCATTGGAGCCGAGGAACTTTCCTACGATCAATGTATCTGCGATATTGTAGCATTGCTGCAGCAGGTTTCCCAATATCATCGGAACGGCGAAGCGCAGCATGGAGCGCATCACGGATCCTTTGGTCAATTCTTGATTCATCTCTGTTTCCTGTCTTCAACGAATATATGGATTCGTCGGTAGTCCTTTATCAGTAGTGGATTTAGCATATCACATTTTTTCCTTTACTGCCATAATAAAACAAAAACATATTGACAAAAAAGTTTTACAAGGTATAGTATTGTGCTACAACATGCAGAAATAAAGGAGCGTCGAAACTGGCATACAAGGAATTTGCGTGGAAAAAGACAACCTCCTTTACTGTGTTAATTAAGTCCATGAGAAGGCAGGTTTCCCTTTTTTTACGGAGCAGGAAATAATTGGATTTAAGGAGACTGTAAGACTTTTTTGAATAAATGATCAGAAGGAGGCAGTATATGAAAAGAAATTTTGTTTTATGTATTATTATTATGCTGTTGTTCACAGGCTGTGGAGGGCGGCAGAGCGAAGCGTCTTATATCGGGGCGGATCAGGCCAGGCAGTTGGCGCTGAATGCCTGCGGTGTTACAGAGGTTGAGACGGAGTCCGTCAGCACAAATCTGGTCAGCCACAATGGACAGGAATGTTATCAGGTGGATGTCACGGTGCCGGGACAGAACTATCAGTATAAAATAAATGCATTTAGCGGTGTGATCGTAGCAGAAAATATTACCGGTGTGGAGGAGAGCGGCCTGGAAAATAACGGGAATGCCGGTCAGGTGTCCTCAGGGCAGACAGCGCAGTCAGGCCAGGGTCAGACGGTACAGCCGGGCGAAGGGCAGTCGGAGCAGTCAGGAGCGGGGCAGCCGCTGCAGACGGACGGCCCAGGGTATCACTCGGAAGATCATACGGGGAACCAGCACGCGTCAGCTTCTTCGGCTGGTAGCAGTGCCGGTGCGGCAAAGGAGATGATCACTCTTGAGGAAGCGAAGGAAAAAGCCCTTGCGCATGCACAACTGGTCGCCGATCAGGTGGTTTTTGTGGAAGATAAGCTGGACTATGAGGATGGACGTTCGGTGTATGAGTTGGAATTTTACTCGGAGGATCACAGAGAGTTTGATTATGAGATAGATGCATACAGCGGAGAGATAGTGAGCTTTGATTATGATGCGGAACACTACACACTGCCCCAGGCTGCGGATGGAAGCGTTACGGCGGATGAAGCAAAGGAACTGGCTCTTGCAAAGGTTCCGGGAGCAGCTGTCGGAGATATTGTGGAGTTTAAAACGGATCGTGATGACGGAAGGACAGAGTATGAGGGTAAAATAATCTATGATGGTATGGAGTATGAATTTGAGATTGACGGAAGCAGCGGACAAATTCTGAGCTGGGAGGAAGAGCCGTTCATAAGAAGATGATCATGGAAGACGGGATGAAAATACGGGCCGGAGAAAAGACAATCTGTCGCGGAGAAAAAAGTTTGGGTTCCCTAAGATTCAGGGGATCCATGCAGGAATCAGTGTGTTCCTGATATTTTTTCTCTCGCTGGCGATCGTGTTGTTCCGTCCTGTATTTTTTTATGACCTTGTCTGTCAGGCGGAGGGTGAGGCAGTCAGGACATTCCGAAAGATTACAGGCAGCGGAAAGGAATCCCATTGCGGAAGGTACGGACGGCAGAGGAAATAATTACAGGAGCACGATCCGATTCAGAGAATGGGAGGAGAGCGGACAAAGCAGGACAGAAAAGAAATCGGAGGAAGGGTATTCAAACCTTTTGATCTGGAGAGATATAGAGAAGGCTACCTTGTACTGGGTACCTGTTTTCTGTGTGGAATACTATTTGCGCCGGTGCTGTTGGATTACCGGAGGCTTTGGCGCAGGCAACAGCTGGAGTCGATGTGATGCAGGGAGGAATTTCCTCAGATGTCAGAGGAAGAAATGCGAAAACTGCAGAATATTGTAAAAGAGGCTGCCTATGGACGGATCGGGAATGATCTTGCGATTTTGGAAGAATGCGGGTAATTTGGTAAATAAGAGAGACAATGCCGCGAACGCAAACGTGGGAATACAGGGAGACATACAAGATGAAATGGAAGAGAATCTTAAAATCGGCAGGGAAAAGGATAAGGAAGCCATTCCTTTTTCTGTCCGCAGTCATTGTGGTTTTGCGTCTGACCGCCTGCTCCGGTCTGTCGGGCGGCGGGGAGGTATGCTCGGATTCCTTTTTCGCAATGGATACCTATATGACTTTTACCGTATACGGTGCAAATGCGGAAAAGGCGCTTGCACAGGCAGAGAACAGAATTACGGAATTGGAAGGTATGTGGTCTGTCACAGATGCGGACAGCGATATCTATGCGGTCAATCACAGCGGCGGACAGCCGGTGTCAGTGCAGAAGGAGACGAAGGAACTGGTTTCATTTGCACTGGATATGGCAGAGAGGACAGAGGGTGCTCTGGAGCCCACAATCTACCCGATTCTGAGAGCATGGGGATTTACCACAGGCGAAAACAGGATACCTTCCGAAAAGGAGATCGAGGATCTTTTAGAAAGTGTCGGCCACGGCAGAGTGCGGCAGGATAATGGAAATATCTTTCTGGACACAGGGAGCATGCTGGATCTGGGAGCTGTGGGAAAGGGTTACGCAGGGGATGAGGCGGCACAGGTGTTAAAGGAGAGCGGGATCACATCTGCGCTGCTGGATATCGGCGGAAATATTCAGGCTGTCGGCACAAAGCCCGATGGCAGCAGTTGGCGTGTGGGGGTGAAGGATCCCTTCTCGGGCGGGGTGATGGGAGTTATTCAGGTGGCGGACGAGGCGGTGGTCACTTCCGGAAGCTATGAGCGCTTTTTTATCGGGGAAGACGGTAAAAGGTACGGCCATATCATTGACCCCGCCACAGGATATCCTGTGGATAACGGATTGGCCTCGGTGTCGGTCATAGCCGGTGAGGGAAAACTGTGCGATGCCCTGTCCACTTCTCTCTTTGTAATGGGTCTGGAGGGTGCGGAGGATCATTGGCGGCAGCATAAGGACTTTGATATGATCCTGGTCATGGAGGATGGGAATATTTATGTGACAGAGGGGATAGGAGGCAGATTTACTCTGCAAGGCGAATACAGGGATATGGTAGTGAATGTGATAGGGGAATAGATGGTATACTTACTATAAAAGCAGCGGGTACGGTTACTTCCCCGGAAATTCATGAAATGGTGTGCTGCGGACCATGTGTACGGATAGAGACTTATCGATAAAACGGAAAGGCGACAGGGATCAGAATGAGTGCATTTGTGACTTTTGAGAATGTGAAGAAGGTATATCAGACGGGTGAAGTGGAGATCACGGCCTTGCATGATGTGAATTTTGAGATTGAACGGGGAGAGTTCTGTGTCATCGTGGGAGCATCCGGTGCCGGTAAGACTACTATATTGAATATCCTGGGCGGAATGGACAGCCTTACCGGCGGGCGTGGCATACTGGACGGACAGGAAGTCTCTGCATACAATAAAAAGCAGCTTACGGATTACCGCCGTTATGATATCGGATTTGTATTTCAATTCTATAATCTGGTACAGAATCTGACAGCCATTGAGAATGTGGAGCTGGCGGCACAGATCTGCAGGGAACCTCTGAATGCGGCACAGGTGCTCCGGGAGGTGGGGCTGGAAGCTCGAACGAATAATTTCCCCGCCCAGCTTTCCGGCGGAGAGCAGCAGAGAGTAGCCATTGCCAGGGCTTTGGCGAAGAATCCCAAGCTGCTGCTCTGCGATGAACCCACAGGAGCTCTTGACTATAATACCGGAAAGGCGGTGCTGAAACTGCTGCAGGATACCTGCAGACAGAAAGGCAGGACAGTGGTGGTCATCACACATAATCAGGCACTGACAGCCATGGCGGACAGGATCATCACGGTAAAGAGCGGTACTGTTGTCGGCATGGTGAAAAATGGCAGGATTGTGGATATAGAAGATATTGAATGGTAGTGTGATATGAAAACGATTTGGAAATCGACATTTCGGGAAATAAAAGAGAGCTTCGGCCGGTTTATGGCTATTCTGGCAATAGTGGCGCTGGGAGTGGGATTTTTTGCCGGGCTTAAGGTGACGAGAGACGCCATGGTGGAAACCACAGGCGATTACCTTGAAGAGCAGGGATTTTATGATTACAGATTGCTGTCCACCCTGGGCTTTGAACAGGAGGAAGTAGAATATCTGCGGCAGCAGTCGGGGGTGTGGGGAGCGGAAGGTGCCGTCTCCTTTGATATTATTTATCAGGATGGAGCGGGTAATGAGAGTGTGGCGAAGGTCCACAGTATTACGGAGGAATTGAACCGTCCGGTGGTCTTAAAGGGGCGGATGCCCGAGAGCGCAGACGAGTGTGTGGTGGATGCCAATATTTTCACAGAGGCTCATATCGGAGAAGTGTTGACCCTGTCTGAAAATAATGAGGAGGAAGATCTGGAACATTTTACCCGCAGGGAATACACCATTGTGGGGATTGTCCAGTCTCCCTTTTATATACAGTATGAAAGAGGAAATACTTCACTGGGAACGGGAAAGGTGAGCGGTTTTATCTATCTGCCCTATGACGGGTTCGATGTGGATTATTATACGGAAATTTTTGTCAAATTTACGGAAGCCTTTCCCCTGTACAGCGATGAATACCGGGATTTTATGGATGAGAAGGAGGCTGTCTGGGAAAATCTTGCTTCGGAAGCGGCTGATATGCGATATCGGAGGGTTCTGGAGAATGCGGAGGAAGAGCTTGCCGAGGCCAGGGCGGAATTTGATATGGAAAAGGCGGATGCAGAGCGGGAGCTTATGGACGCCGAAGCTGAACTTGCGGATGCATGGACGGAGCTTGCGGATGCAGGGGAGCAGCTTGCGGATGGAGAGAGGCAGCTTGCGGATGCCCGGGAGGAGCTTGCGGACGCCCGGAGAACTTTGGCAGACAAGTCCGGAGAGCTTGCTGAGGGTGAGCAGGAGATCGCAGATAATGAGTGGCAGCTGGAAAAGGGAGAGAATGCATTAAAAGAAGGTTTCGCGGAATTGGAATCCGCCAGGGAACGGTTGGAGCAGGCCGAGAAGGAGCTTGCAGAGGGAAGGATACAGCTTGGAGAGCAGAAAGGGGTTCTTGACGAGAAAGATGCGGAAGTGACGGCCGGGGAGAAGGCGCTGGATGAGGCGGAAAGAGCTCTGCAGGTTCAGGAAGATCAGCTTTCACAGCAGAGGCAGGAGCTTGAGGCACAGGAGAAGGCATTAGCCGATCTGTACGGAGAAAATATTCCTGAGGAGCTGGCGGCTCAGATACAATATGCTAAAGAGCAGCTTGAGGCCGGAGAAGGGCAGCTTGAGGCGGGACGTGCGCAGCTTGCACAGAAACGGCAGGAGATCGACGCAGGCAAAGCAGCCATTGCGGAGGGCCGGGCTACGATTGCGGTCTATGAGCAGGAGCTTTTGAAGGCGGAGGAACAGATCAGGGTCGGATGGCAGGAATTGGATAGCGGCCGTGAGCAGCTTGCGGAGGGCCAGGAGGAGGTAAATGAGGGCCGGGCGGCGCTTGCGGATGCCAGAGCTCAGCTCGCGGATGGAAAGAAGCAGCTTGCAGATGCCGAAAAGGAGCTTCAGGAGGCACAGCGGACGATTGCGGAAAAGGAGCAGGAGCTGGAGGACGGACGGAAAGAGTACGAGGACGGTCTGGCGGAATATGAAGATGGTCTGAGGGAATATGAAGAGGGTGTGGCGGAATTCGATGAGAAGATTGCGGATGCACAGCAAAAGCTGGATGACGCGGAACAGGAGCTGGCGGATCTGGAGTCACCTGACAGCTACCTGTTGGGGCGTGATACCAATGTGGGCTATGTATGCTTCGAAAACGATTCCTCCATTGTGGAAGGAATAGCCAATATCTTTCCTGTGTTCTTTTTCCTGGTGGCGGCGCTGGTATGTATCACTACCATGAATCGCATGGTTGAGGAGCAGAGGACTCAGATTGGTGTGCTCAAAGCGCTAGGTTACAGTGAGCGAGTCATTATGTCCAAGTACATGTTCTATTCCGGTGCGGCCGCAGTGATCGGCTGTATTATCGGATATGCGGTAGGTACCTGGCTTTTTCCCAGAGTCATATGGACGGCTTATGGGATCATGTATCGTGTGGATCCCCTGGTTTATGTATTCGACTGGGGGCTTGCGGCCATTTCTCTTATCGTGTCAATTCTCTGTTCCATGGGAACTACCTGGCTGTCCTGCCGCATGGAACTTAAGGAGGTGGCGGCGCAGCTGATGAGGCCGAAAGCGCCGAAAGCGGGAAAGAGAGTATTTCTGGAGTATATGACATTTATCTGGAAACGTCTGGGATTTTTGAGAAAGGTGTCCATACGTAATATCTTCCGGTATCGGAAGCGTCTGATCATGATGGTAATGGGGATCAGCGGATGTACGGCGCTTCTGGTGACCGGTTTTGGAATCAAGGACTCTATCGCGGATGTTGCCGTACAGCAGTTTGAAGAGATACAGACTTATGATCTGAATGTTCTTTTTTCTGAGGATATTTCGGCGGAAACACTTGACAAAATGAAGGATATTGTGGAGAATCCCACTGGAACTGGAACTGGAACTGGAACTGGAACTGGAACTGGAACTGCAACAGCAACTCAAAAAGAGAAATA